>DMQJ01000483.1:0-209 GCA_003455715.1 Acidimicrobiaceae bacterium
AACCGCGCCAACCGACTGCTCGCCCAGCGCATCGTCCGCCGCTACGGAGCCAGCCGCGGTGCGGTGGCGTTGGGGACGGCGCTGCCACTGGGGGTCGGGGCAGCGTTCGGCGGCACCGCCAACTACGTGGCCGTGCAACGCCTCGCCCGTCATGCCGATGCGCTGTTCACCCGCCTGCCCTATTCCGCCATCGATGCCACCGCCACCGA
>DMQJ01000483.1:388-700 GCA_003455715.1 Acidimicrobiaceae bacterium
CGCCATCGATGCCACCGCCACCGACGTTGCTGGTGCCGTGGGGCCCGGCGCGAAACAACCCATCCAGAAGTAGCAGCATCCGGCCGATACACCGTCCGTGACGGAGTTGATCGAGACACACTCGACCAGAGCCGGCCAGGATCGTGTGTATGTGGAGACCCCTGATGGGGTGTCGGTCGGCTACGTCGACCTCACGTTGCGCTGCGTGGTGGCCGAGGTCGATGGCTACGAAGAAGCGTTGAACGAGTGTCTGGAGCGGTGGGCGGGCACCGCTGCCCGCAGAGGCTTCATCCCGATGGCGAAGGTGACCGT
>DMQJ01000483.1:903-2382 GCA_003455715.1 Acidimicrobiaceae bacterium
CATCCCGATGGCGAAGGTGACCGTTCGGCCGCTCAGCGAACTGCCCGGGCTGCCGCCCGCTGGAAGCCCACCGAGAATGGCCGACGACGCCCGAACCCTGCGCGACGGAGCCGACGATCTAGCGCTCAACAAGCCCGGGGCCGCCACCTGGGCGAAGCGAGAGGAAGCGAACGCCAAGGCGCCGGTGCGTAATCGGTTGTTCCGGGTGTTGCGCCTACCCACCCTGGAACGCAACTGGCGAATCGGCGCACTCGGAGAAGAAGAGGTGGCCTATGAACTGTCGCGCCTCGGCGATGAGTGGCGGATGCTGCATTCGGTACCGGCAGGAGGCAACGAGACGATCGACCATCTGCTCATCTGCCCGGCGGGGGTGTTCGTCATCGGAACCACCCACCGGCCACACAGCACCGCCTCGGTGAACGAACAAGGCATCCGAATCAACGGCACTCGAACCGACCACGCCAAGCGCATCAGAAGCCAGGCGGCTCGGGCCGCGACAGTCCTGGGTGAGGCGTACGGTTCCCCCGTGCAGGTGCACCCCGTGGTGGTGTTCGTGGGGCTGCGCGAACTCACCGTTGAGGAGATGCCGCCGGGCGTGCACGTCACCACGAGTCGTCGCATGCTCACGTGGTTTCGCGACCAGCCGACGGTGCTCCAACCAGGCGCCATCGAGGTGCTGCACTCACTGGCCCGCCGCGCTCACACATGGACGGCGCCGTCGCGCACCTAACTCCAGGAGCGCTCGAGGGCGGCGCGGCACACGGCCAGGTTGGTGTCGTTGTCGACATCGAGACCCAACTCAGGGTCGCCGACAACCCTGATGTGGCAGTGCAGATCGAACCGGCGCGCAAGGTGCGCCTCGAGTGCAGGAATGGTGAGTCGACCGCAGACGAATCGCAGCAGGAACGGCACGCCGAGGTACAGCGCCTGCCGCGCCGCGCTCTTGCGCTGCGGCATCAAAACCTCTAGGTGACGACGGGCTCGCTCGGCGTTGGCGGGATTGAACAACCCGAAGTCGGCGGCGATGAAGCGACCCTCCCGCACCCGCAGCCACAGGTCGTCGCACCCGGGGTATCGCCCGAGCAGGTCGGCCTTGGGCACGAGGCCGGCGTTGATGTCGAGGTGCGGGTTCGTGGTGCCGTCGATGAACCGGTCGATCATGTCGGCGGTGATGAGCGGGATGTCGCTCCAGCAGTAGGCCGCCGGGCTGCCGGGTGTGAGCCGCGCGATGGCCGCGTAGGCGTTGGCAACCAGGCTGCCCGCGTCGGGCAGGTACTCCACCGACGTGCCGCCTGCCAGGAGAAGACCTGCCTCTGCAGCCGACGCCGTGTCGAGCCCGGCAACCACGACTCGATCGATGTGCTGAGCGCCATCGAGCGCGGCGAGCACCCAGTGGATCATCGGTCGGCCGGCGAGCGGCAGCAACGCCTTGGGAGCGCCACCGGTGGCCGCCCACAGCGGCTCGCCGGGCTGCGGCGT
>DMQJ01000483.1:2632-4850 GCA_003455715.1 Acidimicrobiaceae bacterium
CCCCCCGGCCAACACGATGCACTCCACACTGGCGACAGTACCGACGCGGTCGTCCGATCACGACGATGCCCTGCGACGCGTGGCAACCTGCGCAGATGAACGTGGACGCAGCAGCAGCCGGGCTCGATGCAGATCGACTCGAGTGGATCGGCGAGCACCTTCGCCAGCGATACATCGAGCCGGGCAAGATTGCCGGCGCGCAGGTGGCCATCGTGCGGGGCGGAACGGTCGGCTACTTCGAGAGCTTCGGCCAGCAGGATCGCGAGCGCTCCGTGCCTGTCGCCGACGATGCGATCTGGCGCCTGTACTCGATGACGAAGCCCGTCACCGGTGTGGCGATGATGACGTTGTACGAGCGCGGCCACTTTCAACTCGACGACCCGGTCGAGCGGTGGATTCCGGAGTGGCGCAACATGACCGTGCGCGAGGCCGACCCCAACGGTGGGTCGCGCATCGTGCCCGCACACCGCCCACCCACCATCCGCGACATCCTCACCCACACCTCCGGCATCGGGTACGGCGAGGAGAACGGCGACCTCGTGTTGGGCGAGCGCAACTGGCTGTCGGGTCACGACCTGCAGTCGATGGCGAAGCGATTCGGCGAGTGGCCACTCCGCTTCCAGCCCGGCAGCCACTGGCTGTACTCGCACGGCATGGATGTTGCCGCTGCGCTCGTCGAGATCATGTCGGGCGTGCCGTACGACGAGTACCTGCGCACCGCCATCTTCGAGCCGCTGGGCATGACCGACACCGACTTCTGGGTGCCCGAAAGCAAGGTGAGTCGCTTCGCCGCCTGCTACGGCCGCAACGCCCGGAAGGAACTGGTGCTGGTCGACGACCCCGCCTCGAGCACCTACCTGCGCAAGCCCAAGCTGCTCAACGGAGGCGGCGGGCTCGTGGGCACCACCGCCGACTACGTGCGCTTCGTGGCCATGCTGGCTGGCGGCGGGGCACTCGACGGGGTGCGAGTGCTCGGCCGCAAGACGGTGGAGTTGATGACGTGCAACCATCTGCCGGGCGACGGCGAGATGGCCGACTTCGCGTTGCCGATGGGCTATGGCGAGGTCGGTTTCGCAGGCGCAGGGTTCGGGCTCACCGTCGCCGTGTCGAAGGGTCCGCAGGCCACGGGCGTGGCGGGGTCGCCCGGCGAGTTCATGTGGGGCGGGGCGGCCAGCACCACCTTCTGGGTCGATCCCGCGGAGGAGTTGGCGGTGGTCTTCATGACCCAGCTGCTGCCCAGCGGCACCTTCAACTTCCGCGGCCAACTGAAGTCACTGGTGTACGCCGCGTTGCAGTGAGCAGCCTGCACTGCACGGTGCAGTGCGAGGGGCAACGCGAGGGGCACCTCAGTCGCCGCCGCTGGCAACCATGGTGAACGACACGAACACCGTGGTGTCGTTCGCCAGCGCCCCGAACAGGCGCGGGCCGCCCATCGCTGCATCGCCGTACGGCGTGCTCCAGTACACCGACCCATCATCGGTGGACAGCACCCAGAGATCGCTACCGAGGGCGAACACACGGTCATCGGTGGCGTGCCAGGGCGACGCCGGCACGTCGTCGTACGCAAGGCGCCACCGCTCGTCGCCGGTCGCCGCCTCGTAGGCCGCGATGCCTGAGGTGAGGTCGGCGCCCCACGAGTCGACGTACACCGCACCGTCGCCCACGGCCCACACGTTGTCGTAGTAGGGATGCCCGTCGGCACGGCTCCACAGCACGGTTCGGGTCGCTGCATCTCGCCCGACAAGGGTGTCGTCTTGCCCCCCGCTGATCAGCACACCATCGACCACTCCCGGCGCGCTCATCGCCCGGTCAGCGTCGGCCGGAATCGCCGATGCCCCGCCTTCCTCGAGAACGTTGCCGGTGCGTGCGTCGAGCAGCAGCGACGGGCCGTCGATCCGGGTCGCCCACACTGCATCTGCTGATGCCGCGTCGAGCAACACCATGTCGCGATCGGGCGCGCAGGCAGCCCAGAGGAACGCGCCGCTGGCAAGGTCGAACGCGGCAACCATCGGGTGCTCACCAGTCGGGCACATCTCCGCGGGCAGCGGAGCGTCAAGCACCGATACAGGTGCGGATGTCGACACTTCCGAAGGCGCCAACGATGGAGCGCTGTCGGAGGAACTGCTGTCGCTGCCGCCACAGGCAGCCGGGAGCATCAGGAGGACAACGGCTGCCATCACCTCCAGTGGTTGGAGTCGGCACGGTCGGCACGGTCGGC
>DMQJ01000483.1:5085-5329 GCA_003455715.1 Acidimicrobiaceae bacterium
GCACGGTCGGCACGGTCGGCACGGAGTGATCATGACCACCACCTCCCTGTCCATCAGCGTGCACCGGCCTCCAGCGGCGCGACAGGGCCGAAAGGCAAGTCAGACGTCGATGTGCCGGCGTGCCATCGCCCTCCGAGCCAACTCGACGCACCGTCAGTGGGGCGCTAAGGGCCGCACGATCACGTTGCTCACTTTGCGGCCGCTGTCGACCCTGCGGTGCGCGGCGCGGATGTCGTCGAGGGTG
>DMQJ01000483.1:5541-6234 GCA_003455715.1 Acidimicrobiaceae bacterium
GCGGCGCGGATGTCGTCGAGGGTGAACGACTCGTCGTGCACCACCCGCAGCGTGCCATCGGCGACGTGTTGCAGCAGCAGCGCGAACACCTCAGGCTTCTCTGCCGCAGGCCCGGCCACCACGTTGCCGCGTGCACGCAGCATCTGCCCGAGCGACGCGGCCGCCAGCAGCAACGTGCCGCGGTCGGTAAGGAGGCGACGGCCACTACGCAGGTCGATGTTGCCCACCGTGTCGAGCACCAGGTCGTAGCGGGTGGTCAGCTCGGTGACGGGTGTCGCCTGGTAGTCGACAACGTGCGCGGCACCGAGTTCGGTCACCAGTCCTGCGTTGGCCGCACTGCACACGCCCGTCACCACTGCGCCTTGTTGATGCGCCCACTGCACGGCGGCAGTGCCAATGGCGCCGGAGGCCCCGTTCACCAGCACGGTCATGCCCGGGCCCACGTTGCCCTTGTCGCGGAGGAAGTGGAGGGCTGCGGTGCCGCCGAACAGCACGCCGGCCGCGTCGTCGTGCGACACGCCGGACGGCACCTTCACGAGGCGCTTGGCATCGACCACGACGTACTCGGCATGCGCGCCCATCCGCAGCCCGTTCATGCCACACACTGCGTCGCCAACGGCGAACGCGGTTACACCGTCGCCCACTGCCTCCACCACGCCCGACAGGGTTCCGCCCAGCACCGCGCGACGCGGG
>DMQJ01000402.1 GCA_003455715.1 Acidimicrobiaceae bacterium
GTCGGGCCGGCCGCGGCGACGGGCCCACCGCCACGTCAGCGACACACGCGACCCACTTGCCGTGCACGCGGGCACGCCGTGCAACCAGTCGGCCTGCGCACGGCCGCCCATCACCAGCAGATCACCCTCCCCCGGGTGCACGACCACATCCTCCGGACCTTCCCCGGCGGGCACCTTCACGGCCTGGGCGTGCGCCCAGTTCCCTCGGGGGCGGAACACGAACGGCCGACGTTCGCCGAGCACCACAATGGCAACCAGGGTGTCGTCGAGCCAGGTCATCGACCGGTCGCTGTGGAGACCCTGGAAATCGTGCCCGTCGCGGTACAGCAGCGCGGCGACACCGTCGAAGGGCTGCCGATAGCGGGCACTGAGGTGGAGATCGGTGTGGCGCAACAGGGGCACGGTGTCGGCGCGCAGACCGGCACCGAGCCGCTGCTCGGGCACGTACACGTCGTACCGCAGCACCTCCTGCTGCGCCCACGGCACCTGGTGCAGCAGCAAGTCGAGCTGCGCCTCAGGCTCGCGCACGAAACCCGATGCGACGTCCACCCATGAGGTGGCGTCGAGCGACACGCGCTGTACCGGAGCGGACCGATGGATGGTGAGGTCGGGCGGCGGGGCCGGCGCAGTGGCATCCACCTCGCCAGTATCGCGGCAGCAACGCGGCACGGACAGTACCGTTTGCGCATGCTGGAGTTCGCTGAGCGTCCGTGGTGGCCGGGCGACCCACAACAGTTTCGGGAAGCGCTGCGGTACTGGATCGCGACCAACGCCACGCCCGACATCACGGTGCGACAATGGTGGCATCGACTGGCCAACGCGGGCCTCACCGCCCCCACCTGGCCACGCGTTCACGGCGGCCTCGGCGCCACATCTCGGGTGCAGGAGACGGTGGAGACCGAACTTGCGGCTGCAGGAACGCTGGCGCCCCCGGTCGACCACGACGGCTTCCGCGCCGTCGCGCCGGTGCTGCGCCAACTGCTTCCTCCCGACCAACTCGCGCGTTGGCTCGAGCCGCTGTTGCGTGGCGAGCACACATGGGACCTGTTGGTCCACGAACCGGGCCGGGCACCCGACGACATCGAGTGCCGAGCCGTGCACGACTGGAAGTACACCAGCGTCACCGGCGCCAAGACCCAGGAGGCCGCCACCACCCACGCACTCGTGGTGTGTCGCTCCGATCCAGCGGCCACTGGCACGAGCGGGCTGAGTTGCATGATGCTCGACCTCACCGTCGACGGCGTCGTACGTGGCGGCGGGTCGGTGCGCTTCGCCGGGCTGGAGGTGCTCAACGATCGCACGCTCGGCCAACCGGGAGAGGGGTGGTCGGTGGTGCGGCTGGTGCGTCCGTACCTCGATCGCAGCCTGGCGGGGCGCATCCGCCGTGGGTTGGTGCACGTGCCCGCAGGCCATCAGATCGGCGCGCTCGACCTCACCATGGCCGAGGCACACCGCACCTTCGGTACGACGCCTGTCAGCCCTCCGGTTGAGCGGCGGAGCCGATAGCGGCAGCCCGCGCGGCCTCGAGTCGCTCGGTGGTGAGCAGTCGGCGGCCCACGAGGAACAGCCCGAGGTGGATGACGCCGCTCACGAACCACACGCTGCGCAACGCCATCTCACGGCTGGCCGATAGGTCGACCACCCACACGGTGAAGCCGCCGATGGCCGCTCCGATCGGCATCATGCCCCAGGCGAAGAAGCGGTACACACTGTTCACCCGGCCGAGTAGGTGCGATGGGATGATGGTCTGGCGCAGGCTGACCGTGATGACGTTCCACGTGCTGCCCAGCATGGTGCCCACGGCGAACACCACGGCCACCACCGGCCACCACGACACCAGGCCCACCGCCACCTGGGTGAGCGCACCGCTCCACAACGTGAGCGCGAGGCACGTGCCGCTGCCGAGCCGCTTCGACAACCACGGCGCTGCATAGCTGCCGACGATGGCACCCACGGCGAACCCGAAGCCCATCAGCGTGAACGTCAGCGGGGTCACCCGCAGCACGTCCTGCGCGTAGAGGATGAGCACCGAACCGCTGAGCATCGAGGCCATGTTCATCACGCCGAGGATGATGGCCATCGCCCGCAGGAGCGGATGCGCCCACAGCCAGCGAACGCCTTCCCGCAAGTCGTCGCGCCAGGTGCCACCACTCGCATGTTCGGGACGGGACGCCCGGAACGTGCCCGGAATGAGCGCGATCAGCGCCGCCGCGGCGAAGAACGTGCCCGCATCGACGAAGAACGGCAGGGAGAACGCAGCGACGAGCAGGAACGAGCCGATCGGCGGCCCAACGAACGTGTTGGCCGCCGACTCGATGCCCCAGATGCGACCGTTGGCCTGCTCGAGATGCTCGGGCGCAACGATCGACGGCAGGAACGTTTGGTTGCAGTTGTCGCGCAGCACCTCCGCGCAGCCGAGCAGCAGCGTGGCGACGAGCAGAAGGAGGTACAGCCCGGTGCGGGTACCCACCACCGTGTCGAGTTCGTCAGGGCCGGGCAGCACGTCCTGTTCGCCGAGTACAGCGAACGCGATGAGCACGGTGAACGCACCGCGCAGCACATCCATCGACACCATGGCCTTGCGCCGGTCGACCCGGTCGGTGATGACACCGGCGGGCAGGGTGAAGAACAACCACGGCAGTCGCTGTACCCCGGCCACGATGGCAACCAGTAGCGGGTTGCGGGTGATGGCCGATGCCAGCCACGGGTAGGCGATGCCCGCCATGCCGTCGCCCACGTTGGAGAACGCAGTGGCCAGGTACACCTTGCGGTAGTTCGGCCCGAGCCGTGGGCGCTCGGCCCGCCGCTTGGGCGCATCGGCTGCCGGTTGCATGTCGACGGTGCTCATTGCGGTGCCTCCTCCGGGTGGACCGGCCCGGGCGCGACCGGCCGGTTGGTGGGAAAGAACCCCACGAGCAGCGCGTACTCACGCGTGCCGCCGCGAGGCTGACGGGAGAATTCAAGGGCGAGTTCCATCACCCGTTCGCAGAACGCCTCGGCCCGGTCGTCGGGAATGCGCACCGAGCGGAGGGTGAACCCGCAGGGCAGCCCGTCCGACGCATCGGTCATGTCGGCCAGCGCGCGGGCATCGGAGAGGAACGGCAGGTCGCCGTCGTGTACCGAGTCGGGAAAGCGGATGGTGCGTGCCGTGCGGCCGTAGAAGCGCTCTTCCATGGCCCGCACCTTGCGGGTGCGCACCACCTGCAGGAGTCCGGCGTCGTGGAGCACGTCGACGTGGTGGGCGACCGTGCCTTTCGGTCGGCCGGTGCGCTCGGCCAACTCGGTGACGCTCATCGCCTGCTCGAGCACCAGATCGAGCACCAGCAGGCGAAACGGGTCGGAGACCGCTTTCAGCCGCGCCGGAGTGTCGGCCGCCACCACATCGGCGAGTTCGTAGTCGAGTTGATGGACGTCGCTGGGCTCATGGTCCGACATGTGTCGAACATTAGATCATTGCGGGACGTTTGTCGAGGGGCCGATCAGCGCTGGTACGAGACACCT
Source organism: Acidimicrobiaceae bacterium (assembly GCA_003455715.1). Taxonomy (GTDB): domain Bacteria; phylum Actinomycetota; class Acidimicrobiia; order Acidimicrobiales; family Ilumatobacteraceae; genus UBA668. The sequence continues at coordinate 3,502 of DMQJ01000402.1, forward strand.
TGCTCGAAGTACTCGTTCTCGGCCCCGATGCCGTTCATGTCGTACCGGTGGCCCTCGATCACCGTGCGTGCGGCGACGATGCCCATCTCCAGGCTGTGGTCCTGGTTGGTGTACATGAAGCGCCCCGGCCGCCCCACATAGACGAGGTTCTCCAGGCCATCGAGCCAGCGCTTCACCACAGCGAGGCGGTCGGCGTACTCCAGGTCGTACACCGGATACACGTGCTCGCGACGCATCAGGTAGGCACGCCGCACGTCTGAGCGGGTGAAGAAGCCCCATTGCTCGAAGTACGGCATCACCAGGTCGAGCAGTTCGGACTCGCTCATGGCCCACACCGGGTCGGTGTCGAAGGCGAAGAACTCGATGAAGAGCGACGTCGCTCCGGGCGGGCTCATGTCGGCGCTGAAGTTGCGCATCTCGCTCACCCGGCCGAAGGGGATGTCGGCGCCGGGGAAGTAGATCCAGTTGTCGGTGGTGACCGACTCCTTGTCGAGTGTGAGGAACAGGTACACCTGGTTGCGCCAGCGCAACCCGCCCGCGGCGGCGAGCACCTCTGGCGGCGGCGGCGGGTCGAGCAGTTCGAGGAACCTGGTGATGGGCACCGACTCCACCAGGTGGTCGGGCCGCACCGTGCACTCACCGTCGTCCGTCCGCAGCCGCACTTCGGTGATGCGACCGTCGGCGTGGTGCACCGCGACCACCTCGGTGCTGCATCGCACCGCAGCACCGGCCGCACGTAGACGTTCGGTGATGGCCTCGTAGATGCGCCCGGTGCCGTACTGCGGGTAGAAGAACTCGTCGACGAGCGACTTGGGGCCACCCGTGCGACGGCCGAAACCGAGGGCGTTGCGCACGACGCTCCACAGGTTGAGGCCGCTGATGCGCTGGTGCGCCCAGTCGGGGTGGATCTGCGACACCGGAATGCCCCAGATCTTCTCGGTGTAGTTGATCATGTTGAACTCGGCGAGTGACCGGCCGAAGTTGGCCACCACGTAGTCCTCGAACGTGCGCATGGGTCGGCGGAACAGCCCGTAGGTGAGCCGCGCCCGCGCATAGTCGACAAGCACCCGCACGCTGCGCCGAACCCCGAGATTGCGCAGCACCTGTGGGGCGTTCACCGGGTAGTCGTAGAACGACCCGTCGATCCATTGGCGTGTGCGCCGAGGCACGCGGCGCCACTCCTCCTGCAACAGGTCGCCGATGAAGTCGTAGAGATAGCGATTCTTGGAGAAGAAGCGGTGCGGGCCGATGTCGGTGAGGAACGTGTGCTCACCCTCGTCGAACCGCAGCGTCGCGGCTAGGCCCCCCACGCGGGGTTGACGTTCAGCGACGGCCACCTCGACGCCATGCCGCGAGAGTTCCATGGCGCAGGCGAGGCCGGCAGGCCCCGCCCCGAGGACGAGGACGGCCGGGGCAGGGGGGAACGGTGCGGACGACATCGGAAGGCACTGAGGATAGGCCGCGCAGGCGGGACGGCCGCATTTCGACTGGGAGGAGCCACCGCCGCACGGGCAAGATGGCGCAGTGCTGCAGCGGTCGACCTCGGGTCTGTTCCCCCCGATCGACCGTGCCGCCTTCCGCGACGGCCTGCGCACCATCGCCCCGTTGTCGGTGCCCATTGCCGTGTGGGGTGTGGTCACCGGCGCCGTCATGGTGAACGCCGGCCTCTCGGTGCCGATGGCGCTCCTCATGACCATCACGGTCTACGCCGGGTCGGCCCAACTCGCCACGCTGCCGCTCCTCATCGCCGGTACACCGCTGCCCGTCATCTGGGCCACCGCATTGGTGGTGAACCTGCGATTCGTCATCTTCGCCGCCGCTTCGCGCAAGGTGTTCGTGTCGCTCCCCCGTCGCCAACGGCTCATAGCCGGCTACCTCAACGGCGACCTCGGCTTCGCCCTGTTCACCCAGCGGTTCGCCGACGCCACCGAGTACGGCACCGCCGAGCAGTTCGGTTACTTCTACGGCCTCAACATCGGTAACTGGGCGTCGTGGCAGGTGTCGTCGATCGCCGGCGTGGTGCTCGGCGAGGTGGTGCCGTCGAGTTGGGGGTTGAGCCTCGCCGCCTACCTGGCGTTGCTCGCCGTGCTGGTGCCGATGGCGCTGAAACTGCCCGCGCTGGCCGGTGTGGTGGTGGCAGGTGCCGTGGCGCTGGTGACGCTGCACTTCCCGATGCGTACCGGCCTTCTGGTGGCCGTGGTGGCTGGGGTGACGGTCGCTATGGCAGGCGAGGCCTGGGCGGCGCGCCGAGCAAAGGCCCACGCATGACCGACCTTGGCGACAACTGGCCGTTCATCACCGTCGGCATCCTCGGGCTGATGGTGGTGACGTTCATCGCCCGCAGCGGCTTCTACCTGTTGCCCGACCGCATGCAACTGCCGGTGTGGGCCGAGCGGCTGCTGCGTTACGCACCCGGGTGCGCCCTCGCCGCCATCGTGGCGCCGGGCGTTCTCGGGCCGTAGGGCGAGGTGTGCCTGAGCAGTGGAAATCGCGCCATCTGGGGGTCACTGGCCTCTGCCG
>DMQJ01000093.1:0-1282 GCA_003455715.1 Acidimicrobiaceae bacterium
CAGAAGACGGGATACGAGATGTGGGGTGGACTTGAGTTGAGACGTGTTCTCTTCCGCTCGCCGGCCCGCCCGGCGCGTGGGCGGGTCCGTTGCGCGGCACGTTGCGCCGCGCCACCGACGACGGCGTGGCGATGCTGCCGGAGTTCGAGGGTGGCTAAGCGTTCAGGGAAAGACGACCACCTGTTGCCGCAGCTGAAGGTGCCGTACCAATGGAAGCGCATCCGTCTCGCTCCAGTCGGGGGGCGCATCGAGGGACCGCTGGTTTGGTGGGGCTTCAGCCTCTTCTTCAGCTTGGTACTCGCCCTGATGCTGGGTCAGGTCGTGTGGTGGGTCGGCCTTCTTGCGTGGCTGGTGTCGTGGGCGGGCCTGTTGACCTACATGATCCGCGTCGCTCGACAGCACCTGGTGCTCAACCTCGACGAGGTCCGCTTTCAGTCGATTCGCGGCACGCAGCGACTGTCGGCGTTCGACGTGCTGGCGTTCGTCGCCGCGCCCGCGCCGTACTCCAACTCCGGTGAAGAGTTCACCTTCGTGGGCGCCGACCGAACGATCAGCGTGCCGGTGCCCTACTCGCACTCGTTCACGGTGCACCGGTGGGTGCGTCGGAACTGGCCCGACGTGGTGATCAACCCGAAGGAACCGTGGCTCGACCGGCGCGGCACGTGGCATGGTCTGACCTTCACCCCCAACCCGGAGGAAGCTGTACGCGCCGTTCGTCATGCCGAGCTCGGCCGCTGGCGTGTCGAGGTGCGCACCACACAGGAAAAGGGTGAACTGGTCTTCCAGGCGATCGCGCACACGTTGGCCGGTCCTCCCGGCCTCTGGGCCGGCGAGCGGCACGCCGTGCTTCGAGCTGCCGAGGACGAAGCTGCGCACATGGTGGTCACACTCCGGGACAGCCCGCAGTAGTGCGGGTGTGCGAGCATTCCTGCATGACCGACGAACTGTGGCGTAGAGGGGCACTCGAGCTGGCGGGCATGATCGCCCGCAAGGAGGTGTCGAGCCGTGAAGTGGTGCAGGCGCACCTCGACCGAATCGACGCGGTGAACCCGGCCATCAACGCGGTGGTGCGCCGGCTCGATCGTGAAGCACTCGCCGCCGCCGACACAGCCGATGCCGCGCTCGCAGCGGGTGAGCGGCTCGGGCCGCTGCACGGGGTGCCCATCACGGTGAAGGAAAACATCGACCAGGCTGGCCTGCCCACCACGCAGGCGGTGGCAGCGTTGGCCGATGCTGTTGCCCCCATCGACGCCCCGATCGTGGCCCGGATGCGATTGGCTGG
>DMQJ01000093.1:1526-3027 GCA_003455715.1 Acidimicrobiaceae bacterium
GCCATCCCGATGGCGCGCACCAACCTCCCCGACCTGGGGCTGCGGGTCACCACCGAATCGTCGTTGCACGGCGACACCCGCAACCCGTGGAACCCTGCCCGCACCACGGGCGGCAGCAGCGGTGGCGAAGCCGCGGCGCTTGCCACCGGCATGAGCCCGCTCGGTCTGGGCAACGACATCGGCGGCTCGTTGCGCAATCCGGCGCATTGCTGCGGCATCGCCTCCATCAAGCCCACGAGCGGTGTCGTGCCCGCAGCCACGGTCATCCCGCCCACGGAGTCGATGCTGTCGGCACAGATCATGCTCACCGATGGCCCGATGGCTCGTCATGTTGCCGATGTTCGCGCCGGGTTGATGGCCATCGCCGGGGCCGACGACCGCGATGTGCGTTCGCTGCCCGTGGCGCTGCGCGACCGGCTCGCGGATGGCGGCCCGTTGCGAGTCGCAGTGCTGCCCGACCCGCCCGGTGGCGATACCCACGGTGAGATCGCTGGCGCGGTGGTGCGGGCCGCCGATGCCCTCAGCGACCTCGGGGCCGACGTCACGTATGCGACCCCTCCGAGCTTCGAACGGGCCGTCGAGCTATGGGCGCTGCTGCTCGTGGAAGACATCCGCTGGCAGCGCCCGCTCGCTGGCCTCATCATGGGCGAGGGCGGCGTGAAGTTCCTCGACTATGCGCTGGAGGCCTACCCCCAACTCGACACGACGGCCTATCTGCCGCTGCACGCGGAGCGCAACGGCATTGAGCAGGCGTGGCACGACTTCCTCACCGACTACCACGTGTTGCTGTGCCCCACTTGGGCGCAGCCTGCGTTCCCGCTGGGTCACGACATCAGTTCGTTCGACAACGCGATGGGGGTGCTGCAGCAGATCCGTGCCGTCACCCCCATGAACCTGCTTGGCATCCCGTCGGCCGTCGTTCCCGCGGGCATGGCCGACGGGCTGCCCGTCGGTGTGCAGGTGGTGGGCCGTCGATTCGCCGACCTCACCTGCCTCACTGCGGCGGAGATGATCGAGGGCGCCCTCGGGGTGATGACCCCGATCGACCCGCGCGCGTAGGCGCGAGCAGACGTGGCGCGCCCGGCTGCGCAGAGGGTGACGATTGGCCCTGAGCGCCGCTCACGGGGCGACGTACAATCCGCGTAGGTCGCACCACGCGGCCCGAGAGGGTGAGCTGAGATGAGAATCAGCTACCAGGAGTTCTTGGTCGTTCTCGCCACCGACCTCGTCGCCATCGGGGTGCTCACCTACGCGCTGTACTTCCGGCGTCATCAACGCCGAGATCTCACGCTCGGCCTGGTCGGGATCAACATCGGCCTCTTCGCAGTGGCGTCCTTTTCTGCGACGACGTCGATCAACATCGGGTTCGGTATCGGACTCTTTGCCCTCCTGTCGGTGATCCGCCTGCGGTCGACTGTCGCGAGCCAGGAGGAGATCGGTTACTACTTCGTTGCCCTCGTCATCGGCCTGGTCAACGGGCTGGCGGGAGACGACCGTTGGG
>DMQJ01000093.1:3239-4452 GCA_003455715.1 Acidimicrobiaceae bacterium
TGCGATCACCCTCAACCTCGTGCTGCTCGGTGCGCTGTATGTGGCCGATCACCCTCGGATGTTGTGCCACTCCGATCGCTGCGTGGTGGTGCTCAAGGGCGGCACGCGGTCGCCTGAGACGTTGAAGGCCGACATCGAAAGTCGCCTGGGCTTCGAAGTGACCCGGTTGCGGATCGTGGAGATCAACTATGCGCACCACTTCACCAACGTCGACGTTCGCTTCCGAACCGACCGTCAGGTCGCCCGTCGGGTGAAGGCGGAGACCCACGAAGACGATCTGCCCGAACGGGTACGCGATCCCGTCGCTGTCTCGGTCACATCGCCCGAGACCGTCGACCGGGTGGAGGAGGCGCTGTGAACGGCACGCGAATGCGCGTCGTACTTGGCATGGCGTTGCCCCTGCTGGTCGGCTCCTGCAGCAGTGGTGCGTCGCCGTCGGCAACGCAGCAGTCGCCCTCGGCGACCTCCGCTGCCACCTCCGTGCCGGAACCGACCCCGGAGACGGTGCCTCCGGTGTCCACCGAGCCGACGTCACCATCGCCTACCTCGGGCACCCCGTTCACGTCAGCGCCGTCGCCGTCCGCGCGCTCCGAGCAGATGTTCGACCCCACGTTCGTGCATCAGGTGTCGATGCTGATCGCCGCCGACGACCTCCGCCTGCTCGACCCCGGCAACGATGATCGGGTGCCGGTGGCGCTGACGATCGACGGTGAGACAGCCGAAGGCGCCGGAGTTCGGCTGAAGCAAGGCCTTGGTCAGGCGCAGGGTCTCAGTGGAAAGCCGGGGTTCAGCATCCAGACCGACGAGTTCGTCGACGGCTTGGAACTGTTCGACGTCGACCGGTTCACACTGGGGAACGCCACCTGGGACCGCAGTTTCGTGAGCGAGCAACTGGTGTACGACCTGTACCGAGCGGCAGGCATTCCCGCCGCCCGCACTGCACTCGCCGAAGTGACCGTGAACGGAGAGATGTTCGGGTTGTACGTCATGCGCGAGACCCCTGGTGAGCGGTGGCTCACCCAGTACTTCGCCGACCCTGGTGGCAACCTTTATGAAGCACCGGGCGGCGGCCCGGACACTGCGCTGGAGCTCCGCACCAACAAGCGGCGTGGCGACGTCAGCGACCTCGCTGAGGTGGCCGAGGTGGTGGCGACGGCGTCTGACGAAGAGTTCCGCGAAGCGATCGGGCGACTGGTCGATGTGGATGAACTGC
>DMQJ01000093.1:4642-4858 GCA_003455715.1 Acidimicrobiaceae bacterium
ACTGGTCGATGTGGATGAACTGCTCACCTACTGGGCACTTGAGGCGCTGACGGCCCACTGGGACGGCTACCTGTACGACCTCAGCTCGCCCGGTCGGATCACCACTGCTGGGGCTCGAACACCATCCAACCCGTGGCCCAACAACTTCTACGTGTACCACGACCCGTCGACCGACCTATTCGTGTTCATTCCCCACGGTGCCGACCTGGCGTTCGG
>DMQJ01000093.1:5053-6075 GCA_003455715.1 Acidimicrobiaceae bacterium
CCACGGTGCCGACCTGGCGTTCGGACTTGCGGCAGGTTCCGAGTACGACATCGGCCCGGCGACCCCCGTGTTGTTGCCGCCCAAGGTCGACGCGACGATCGCCACACGGCTGTGGGCCGATCCGGCGTTTCGTGCGGAGCTGGTCGAGCGGATCAGGTGGGTGCTCGACGAGATCTGGGACGTGCCGGCGCTCATCGCCCGCGCCGAGCAGATCGGCGCCCTGGTGAGGTCGACAGGTTTGACCGGCACTCGCGAGGCCATCACGATGGTGCAGTTCGAGGCAGCGCTGGCCGACCGCCTCGACTTCATTGCCCGCCGACCAGATGCAGTGCGGGTCGAACTCGCCAATTGGCAGACTGCGAATCCGCCGGGCGATGAGGGTTGATTCGTGGACCGCCGCCGCTTCCTGTCTGCGACCCTGTCTGCGGGGTTCATCGCCGCCGTCAACTCGCTCGCCTCCGCCTGTGGACGCGCCGCTTCGCCTCGGGGCGCCCTCGGCAGTTCGACCACCACCGGCGTACCGCACACCACCATCGTGGCGACCACCAGTACCACCGCTGTCACCTCCACGACCAGCGTGGGTGGAGAGCGGCGTTACGGGCCGCTGGCCTCGACGCCCGACGCAAACGGTCTGTTACTGCCGGCAGGCTTCCATTCCAGGGTGCTGGCCGTGGGTGGTGAGACGGTACCCGGCACGTCGTACCGCTGGCATCCGCTCGCGGATGGCGGCGCGTGCTTCGCGCTCGACGACGGTGGCTGGGTGTACGTGAACAACAGTGAGGTGCCCATCGCAGGGCAGGGTGGTGCGAGTGCCTTGCGTTTCGATGCCCGGGGCCGTGTCGTCGACGCCTTCCGCGTGTTGGAGGGCACCACGTGGAACTGCGCCGGCGGTGCGACGCCGTGGGGCACGTGGCTGTCGTGCGAGGAGATCGAATTCGGCCAGGTGTGGGAGTGCGATCCGCTCGGGCATGCGCCCGCTCGGCCCCGTCCGGCGATGGGCCGTTGCCGCCACGAGATGGTGT
>DMQJ01000210.1:0-2997 GCA_003455715.1 Acidimicrobiaceae bacterium
GTTGTCGGCGACGTCGGTGAGGGGCGCCATCGCGACCACCTCGGCCGCTCCCGGCTTCGGGGCAAGACGCGCCAACGCCGTCCACACGTGCACGGTCATCAGCAGCGGCCAGTCCGCAGGCCACGCCAACTCGGGCAGATGCGACCCCCGGCGCACGTTGCAGCGTCGATGGGCGAGACGCAGGTTGGCTGCGTCGTTGCCCCCTCCGCGCGACCGTGGGACCAGATGGTCGATGGTGCCGCTGGCCGATGTGTTGGGTGGCAGCGTGGGGTCGATCTCGCCGCCGCACAGCCAGCACCACCATCCGTCACGTTCTGCCAGGTGGTGGAGGCGCATGCTCGTTCCGCAACCGTGGCGCGGGCGGGTGGCTCAGCCGGCCAGGGAACCGGCGGCCACGGGAATGCCCATCACGCTGGCGATGGAGGTGAGGTCGCGGTCGGAGTGGAGGAGGGAGTGATCGGAGCGGAGCACCATTGCCGCCAGCAGGCAGTCGACCAGGCCGCGTGGCGTGATGCCCACGGCCCGGCACCGCCGGTACACGTCCACCGCAGCATCGAAGTCGTCCCTCGGGTGGACGAGCGCCACGGGAAGCCCGTCGAGCATGCGCTGCAGATCGCGGAACTCGGCGCTCGACCGGGCCCCGACGAGGAGTTCGGCCTTCACCGGCTCAGGCAGCACCACCTCGTCGCGAGCGACCGCGGCGCGTAGGGCGTGGTGAGCGGGGGACTCCGTGCGCCGCAGATATTCGACCCATGCGGACGTGTCAGCGACCAGCACGGGTGTCTCGAATCAGGCCGTCGGGCGAGGTGAAGTCCTCCTCCGGGCGGTCGGCCCAGTACCCCTGCATGCCGAGGATCTCCTCCTTCGTCATCGGTTCGACGGCCAGCTTGCGTAGGGCGAGGTTGATGGCATCCCGCTTGGTCTCCAGCTGGTACATGCGCATCACGCGCTCGCACGCTTCGTCGTCGATGTCTACGTTGGTGCGGCTCATACACCAACCATACACCTACTCCACACCAGATCGATCGGGGCGTACGATCGAAGGCATGAGGACTGCGTTGTTGGCCGACTTGGCTGCTCGAACCGAACAGCTCCACGCCGACGGGCTGTACAAGGCCGAGCGGGTGTTGGCGTCACCGCAGACCGCGCACATCGAACTCGCCGACGGCACCCGCGTGCTCAACCTGTGCGCCAACAACTACCTCGGCCTCGCCGACCACCCAGCGCTGGTGGAGGCCGCGGCCGCGGCGGTGCACGAGCACGGCTTCGGCATGGCCAGCGTTCGGTTCATCTGCGGCACCCAGACCGTGCACAAGCAACTCGAGCAGCGGCTCAGTGCGTTCCTCGGCACCGACGACACCATCCTCTACTCGTCGTGCTTCGACGCCAACGGTGGCCTGTTCGAGACCCTGCTCGACGAGCCCGACTGCGTCATCAGCGACAGCCTCAACCACGCGAGCATCATCGACGGGGTGCGCCTCAGCAAGGCTCGCCGCCTGCGCTACGACAACAACGACATGGCCCAGCTGGAGGCCTGTCTGCGCGAAGCGGCCGATGCTCGCTACCGCCTCATCGCCACCGATGGTGTGTTCTCGATGGACGGGGTGGTCGCCAACCTCTCGGCCATCTGCGACCTGGCCGAGCAGTACGACGCACTGGTGATGGTCGACGACAGCCATGCCGTCGGCTTCGTCGGCCCCGGTGGCCGTGGCACACCCGAACTGCACGGCGTGATCGACCGGGTCGACATCGTCACCGGCACCCTCGGCAAGGCGCTCGGTGGCGCCAGCGGCGGCTACACCAGCGGCCGCAAGGAGATCGTCGAGTGGTTGCGCCAACGCAGCCGCCCCTACCTGTTCAGCAACTCACTCGCCCCCGCCATCACCGCCACCACGCTCACGGTGCTCGACCTGCTCGAGCAGGGCGGCGAGTTGCGCGCCCAGTTGCAGCGCAACGCCGAACGCTTCCGTGCCGGCATGACCGCCGCCGGCTTCACCCTTGCCGGTGCCGGCCACCCCATCATCCCGGTCATGCTCGGCGACGCGAAGGTGGCCGGTGAGATGGCGCAACGGCTGTTGGCCGAAGGCATCTACGTCATCGCCTTCAGCTACCCGGTGGTGCCGCAGGGCAAGGCCCGCATCCGCACCCAGATGTCGGCCGCGCACACCGACGACGACATCGATGCCGCGGTGGAAGCGTTCGCCAAGGTCGGCCACGAGATGGGCCTCCGCACGGGGAAGGGATTGTGATGAACACGATGAAGGCCTTGGTGAAGGCTCGACGCGAGCCGGGTTTGTGGATGGAGGAGGTGCCGGTGCCCGAGCCCGGCCCCAACGACGTGCTCATCCGCGTGTCGAAGACCAGCATCTGCGGCACCGACCTGCACATCCACCACTGGGACGCGTGGGCGCAGGCCACCATCCCGGTGCCGATGGTGGTCGGCCACGAGTTCATGGGCCACATCGCCGCCGTCGGCTCCGCGGTGCAGGGCATGCACGAGGGCCAGCGCGTGGCCGGCGAGGGGCACGTCACCTGCGGCCACTGCCGCAACTGCAAAGGCGGCCGCCGTGAGTTCTGCCACAACCACACCGGTGTCGGCGTCACCCGGCCCGGCGCGTTCGCCGAGTACGTGGTGATCCCCGCTCAGAACGTGTTCGTGGTGCCACCGCATATCACCGACGACGTGGCCGCCGTGCTCGACCCGCTCGGCAACGCCACCCACACCGCGCTGCGGTTCGACATGGTGGGCGAAGACGTGCTCATCACCGGCGCCGGGCCGATCGGCTGCATGGCCGCGGCAATCTGCCGCTACGCCGGCGCGCGCCACGTCGTCGTCACCGACGTGAATCCCTGGCGGCTCGATCTCGCGAAGAAGCTTGGCGCGACGCGGACGATCGACGTGCGTCACGAACGCATCGCCGAGGTGCAGAAAGAACTCGGCATGTCCGAAGGCTTTGACGTGGGACTGGAAATGTCGGGCAATGCCTCGGCCTTCCG
>DMQJ01000210.1:3019-3203 GCA_003455715.1 Acidimicrobiaceae bacterium
CCCATCGGTGTGCTGGCCGCGGCCATCGCCCGCCACATCGGTGCCCGCAATGTGGTGGTCACCGACATCAACCCGTATCGCTTGCGCATGGCCGCCGCGATGGGTGCCACGCGCACGGTCGATGTGCGCTCAGAGGAGCTTGGCCCGGTGATGCAGGAGCTCGGCATGACCGAAGGCTTCGATG
>DMQJ01000210.1:3398-7000 GCA_003455715.1 Acidimicrobiaceae bacterium
CATGACCGAAGGCTTCGATGTCGGCCTGGAGATGAGCGGCGCCGAGCCTGCGTTCAACCAGATGCTCGACGCGATGAACCATGGCGGGCGCATCGCCGTGCTCGGTATCCCAGCTGGGCCGATGACCCTCGACATCAACGACGTCATCTTCAAGGGCCTCGACGTGCAGGGCATCTACGGCCGGCGCATCTTCGAGACCTGGTACAAGATGGCCGCGATGCTGCAGAGCGGTCTCGACGTGGATCGCATCGTCACCCACCGCATGGAAGCCGACGACTTCGAAGCGGCGTTCGCCACCGTCCATCAGGGCGAGTGCGGCAAGGTGCTCCTCGACTGGAGCTGAAGTCAGCCGGCCGACACCAACGGGAGCCACAGCGACAGGCGGGCACCGCCGAGGGGTGAGTCGGTCGCCTGCACGCCACCACCATGTGCGTCGGCCACGGAGGCCACGATGGCGAGGCCCAACCCGGCGCCACCTCGGTCGGTGGACCGTGCTTCGTCGAGCCGTGAGAAGCGGCGGAACACGTCGGCGCGGTCGGCCAGCGGAATGCCCGGACCGTCGTCGTCGACGTGCAGCCACACCTTGCCGTCGTCGTGTTCGACGGTTGCCGTAACCGTTGCGGCCGCGTGGCGTTGGGCGTTGGCCAACAGGTTGCGCACGGCCCGAGCAGCGAGCGTGGTGTCCATCTCGGTGATGCCCTCCACGCCAGTGACGGTGGGGGAAGGCGTGAGCAAGGCGGCCTCGGCCTGCACGACATCGTGCAACGATGCCGCGGCGGCGTTGGTCGGCCGACCCTCGTCGAGCGTCGACAGCAGCACCAGGTCGTCGATGCGTTCGCCGAGGCGTTGCGCCAGCGCCTGCAACCTGTCCACGAATGCGTCGTCGCGCGGCGCTCCGTGCGCGACAGCCAACTCCAACTCTCCCTGCAGCGCCATGAGCGGCGTGCGCAACTCGTGGGCCGCGTCGCTGGTGAACTGTCGCTGCGCGGTGGCCGCCGCCGCGAGCCGATCGAGCATGCCGTTGAGGGTGACGGCGAGATGATGCACCTCGTCGTCGGTGTCGGCCTCAGGCACTCGCTGGGCACTCACCGTGCCGTCGATGGAGGCCGCGAGCGCGGTGATCTGGCCGACGGGCCGCAGCGCGCGACGAGTGGCCACTCCGGCGATGATGGCCGACACGATGGCCGCCAGCGGAATGGCGATCCACAACCCTCGGTACAGCGAGCGCAGGCTTTCGGTGAGGCGTGCCTCCGACGCCCACCCGATGAGCTCGACGACCCGGCCGTCAACCTCAACGATGCGCCACACCTCCACCGTTCCCTCAGGCGCTGGCGACACCGATAGACCCGACGAGGGAAGCACCTCCACGTGCACGCCGTCGGCCGTGTCGAAGCGAACTGCTCCGCCGCTCGACTGCAGCCCGGCCTCGAACTCGTCGAGCACGGTGTTGATGCGGTCGCGGATGGCGTCGCGGCCCCCGTTCGCCACGGCGACGAACCCGATGGTGCCGAGCAATGAGTAGAGCACGGCCGTCACGGCCAGCACAGCGAACGTCACTCGCCCGCGCACACCGGTGAGTGCACTGCGCACGGCGGCGCTCACCGCGCACCGATCCGGTAGCCCAGGCCGCGCACGTTCTCGATGGCGACGGGGGCGAGCTTCTCGCGCAGCCTGCGCAGGTAGATGTCGACGTTCGTGGCGTCGCTGCCCGAGTTGGCGCCCCACACGTCGTCGAGCAGTTCCTGTCGGCTCACGCACGCACCGTTGGCGAGCAGCAGGCGGCGCAGCAACTGGTCTTCGCGGGCGGTGAGCACGACGTCGGTGCCCGCGACGGCGCACGCTCTCGTGCCGAGGTCGTATCGCAAGTCGCCGCGTTCGATTTCGTTCGACGGCAGCGCGGCCGCGCGGCGCACCAACACCCGGATCCGCGCCGCGATGAGCGCAATGCTGGCGGGCTTGGTGAGGAAGTCGTCGGCGCCGCTGTCGAGCAGATCGATCTGGTCGAGTTCGCCGCTCTTTGCGGTGAGCACCAGCACCGGCGTGGTGATGCCTTCGGCCCGCAGGCGAGCGCACACTGTGTAGCCGTTCATGCCGGGCAGCAGCAGGTCGAGCACGATGGCCGCATAGCCACCGTCGATCGCTCGCCACAGGCCCTCTGCCCCGTCGGCACACGTGTCGACCTCGAAGCCCTCGGCACGCAGGCCGCGCTCCAGGACGGAGCGGATGGCTTCATCGTCTTCGATCACCAGCACCCGCACGGGGCCACGGTATCCACGGATGAACCGGCCGCCAGGGCGGGCTGCTCGGCTCGTTTCAGCCGGTGTTCAGTGTTGATGGTGGTTCCATTCAGCTGTCCGGCGCGGACCATCAGCGTCGTTCCCCGAACCGCGGGGTACGACGAAAGGATCAACCAACATGAAGCGCAACACACTCTTCGGAGGGTTCTCCCTCCTGGTCGCCGGGGCCGCCATCGGTGCAGGCGCGGTGGCGTCGGGCAATGCGATGGCAGGCTCCGATGCGCCGCCTTCCGACGAAGGAACGGTGGAGGTGATCACCGGGGTGGCCAGCATCGATGGCAGCTCCGATGCCTTCTCGTGCACCTTCGAGAACGTCGAACTCGCCGACATCTTTGAGGTGAGCGAACTGCCCATGCCCGCCGACATCGATGCCATCGACGGCATCGACGGCATCGACGGTGGCGGCGTTGCCGTTGCCGTGGGCGTCGACGAGGTCTTCGAGGTCTCCCTCGACAGCCTCCCCGAAGGCGTCGAGATGGGCGAGACCGGCTACGTGGGCGTGCCGATCGAGATCGACGCCGACAGCCTTCCGGTGATCGAAGGGGTGGAGATGATCGACCCCGCGGACGTGCGCGAGGGCACGGCCGAGGAGTGCGCCGGTGTGCTCGCTGGCGGTCTGCCCACCGACGAGCCCACCGAAGCGCCCTGATGCCATGGCCCCTGCGGGTGCGTCGGTAGCTTCGATGCACCCGCAGGCCGGCGGTTGACATCCCCCCTCCGGCGGAAATCGATCGAATCCACTACGCTCGCCGGGGTACACGGGGAGGACGTTGTGGGCTACGTACTGGGGATCGATCTCGGCACCACCTTCACTGCCGCGGCCGTGATGCGCGATGGGCGGGCCGAGGTGGTGCCGTTGGGCAACCACGCAGCCACCATCCCCACCATGGTGTTTCTACGCGAAGACGACACCGTGCTCATCGGCGACGCCGCCGAGCGTCGCGGGGTGAACGAGCCGTCGCGGCTGGCCCGCGAGTTCAAGCGCCGCCTAGGCGACACCGCGCCCATCATGCTCGATCGCACCCCGTTCTCGGCCGACCGTCTGCTCGGGTTGATGCTGCGCCAGATCCTGGCCGACGTGAGCGAGCGCCAGGGGGGAGCCCCCGATCTGGTGGCCATCACCCACCCGGCCAACTGGGGCGAGTACAAGATCGACCTGCTGCGCCAAGCGGTGGAAGCGGCAGGCATTCGCCAGGCGGTGTACATCTCCGAACCGGTTGCTGCGGCGCTGCAGTACGCGGCGGGCGAGCGGGTGGAGCCAGGCGAGACCGTGGCGGTGTACGACCTCGGTGGCGGCACCTTCGA
>DMQJ01000210.1:7298-7803 GCA_003455715.1 Acidimicrobiaceae bacterium
GTGGTGGGCGACGCCATCGCCGGCCTCGACTCCGCCGACCCGTCCACTCGCGTTGCCCTTGCCCGCCTGCGTCAGGAGTGCGTGCTGGCCAAGGAGACGCTGTCGGCCGACAGTGACGCCACCGTGCCGGTGCTGCTGCCCAATGTGCAGACCCAGGTACGCATCACCCGCGCCGAGTTCGAAGACATGGTGCGGCCCATCGTGCGCGAGACCATCGAGTCGTTGCAGCGCGCGCTGGAGTCGGCCGGGGTGAAGGCCACCGATCTGAAAGCCGTGCTGCTCGCGGGTGGCTCGTCGCGCATTCCGCTCGCCGCCGACATGGTGCGCAACGCCATGGGTCGCCCGGTTGCCAGCGACACCCACCCCAAGCACGCCGTCGCGTTGGGTGCGGCCCGATTTGCCGCAGCGGCGATGGCCAGCGGCAGCGCCCAAGCCACGCTGCTGTCGGGCTCCAGCCTCGGCTCCAAAGTTCCGCCCGCCGCCCCACCGCCAGCGCCCGGCGGGC
>DMQJ01000176.1 GCA_003455715.1 Acidimicrobiaceae bacterium
CGAACACGCCTCGCTGATCCTCACCTCGAACCTGCCCTTCTCAGCCTGGGGTGGCGTGTTCGGCGACCAGGCCGTCGCCGCAGCGATGATCGACCGCATCGTCCACCACGCCGACGTCCTCACCCTGAAAGGCGCCAGCTACCGGCTCCGCAACCGCGGCATCGACACCCTGCCCAGCATCCGCACCACCACCAACGACACCCACAGCTAACATCCAACACCAACACAACCGTTCACCTTTCGGCCGTCACAAACGCGCAGTTTTCGAGCGTCGTTGACAGACGGTCAGTCTCTCGATTCGCCCAGCTTTCTGCCAGGCAACGCCGTAATGAGCAGACGTTTGGGAACGTCATGGAGTTGTGAGGAACGCAAACACGACTCGACCCGACCGGCATCAAGCCGGCAGCCGAGATCACCGCTTCAACCGGCAACCGGGTCAGACACGCGTGTTCCTTCACATCAGGCGGTCATCGAACAACCCAGACGCATCAATCGAGGCTTCGGGTCTGCCTCGCATGGCTTTCAGCATCGACGGTGCCGTATCCGCCGTATGTCGAAACTGGGTGCGCTGCAGCAACTTCTACAAGACCTCGAAGCGATCGGCGTGGACAACGCGCACGACGTGTGGGTTGGGGAACGGATCACCACCGCAGCAGACAAGGACGGCCTCGAGCTACCTGAGTGGATGCGGGCACAGCTCGGCGCCGCAACACTCCCCGAAGAAATCTCCCGGCAGCGAGGCGTCGAGGGAGTTGCCCACATCGTGTTCTGGCGATTCTCAAAGACCGGTCCTATCGACGGTATGGTCGTCAATCTCGACAACGGATCCGACTGACGAACCATTCGCCGTGCTTCGCGTTGCCCAGGACGACGAACCGGGTCACCGGTGAGAGACCTCGACACGATGCTGCTCACGGTGCGCCATCCGGAGACCCGCAAGCATGCCGCTGAGGCCGTCGCCGCGTACCGGGCCGGCGCACTTCGCTTAGCACTCGTGGGGGCCTGGGTCGCAGTCGTCATCGATCTGATCCACAAGGTCGAGGTACTTGCCAAAGACGGCAACGGTGACGCTGATCGATTCGCGCAACGAATCCACCGTTGCAGAGCCCAACGCGACTCTGCCCGGGAGATGAACTTCATTGAGGCGGAGATCGTCGACGCCGCAGCCCGGTTCGAACTCGTCGACTCAACGGAGACCGAACACCTTCAACGCCTCAGGGCGGACCGACACAGATGCGCGCATCCAGGTTTGCACGGCGACGACAGCTACTTCCAACCGTCGGCTGAGCTCGTCCGAGCACACCTGGCCGCTGCTTTCGACGCAACCTGGTCACAGGCACCCATGCAAGGCCGCCAAGCCCTGCAGCGCGTGCTGCAGATTCTCACCGACCCGCTGTTCATCCCGTCCAGCAGCAACGTGATCACCGAAGGCGTATACCTGCACGCTGCCACCGGAACTCAACGACGCGTCCTCACGGTGCTCGCCAAGCACGCCATTCTGGAACTACCCGTCGATGTCGCCGACCTTTCGAATGTCGAACTCGCCGACCGTGCCGCAGTCGTCCTCAACGACCTGCTCGTCACCGATCGCAAACAGGTTGCGCAAGCAATCACCGATGTACTCAACGACGCACGCGTCGGCACCCTGGATAGCCGTGCCCTGCTTCGCCTGACCGGCCGACTCGGCCGAATGTACGAGTACTGGCAAGGACTTCCCGGGCACCTTCGCGACCACATCGAATCGCTCATCGTTCACGCCGAACTCGAAGTCATCCACGACAACAAACTCTTCGAGCTCATCGGCCATCCCGGCCTGCCTCGATTCGTGTCCGACCTCGAAGCTCGACTCGCCGAACTCGATCTCCCCAACAGGGTCGATCTCCTCAGCCGGGCCTCGTCAACCCTTCAGGCTTCCAACTCCGCCGCGCTGCTCTCCGCCGCCGGATGGTTCCGACAGGCAGAAACGATCATGAGGGTCGTCGTATGCCCTGCGATCAGTACCGTGTCCGCAGACCAAGTCGACAGCATCTTCAACGCCATCGGCCAGAACACGCAGTGCCTCTTCGCCGCCGACATGCCGGACCTACTTCACGTGTTCAGCCTCGGCTCCCACGAACGCAACATCCTCAGCGACGCGACGCTGCGTTCGTTCCTCGCCACCGCTCGGCAGCAACGCGTCAAGTTCCAACAACACCAGCGATACGACTACACGAGCCTCGAACGATTCCTCGACCCTCCTGACAGCAGAAGCGTCGACTGAGTCCAGCGACCGATCGAGTTGTTCCTGCTAGCAGGGAAGGCGCACAGCAGCGGAGATGCGGACGGACTTCGTCACGGCGTGACTCGACAGTCACCTCAACCAACACCGATCGAGCGACAAGCGAAGGAACTAGGACTAGTGGATCCAGCCCACATGGAACAACGCAAGATCAACTGGTGGCGGCCCGTCGCCACCGAGGGTCCGCTCTATGCCGGCAAGGTTGTGATCACCGGCGCCCTTCTTGCTGTCGCCGCGATAGCGGCGGGCATCATTGGCGGAGTGCCGGGCAACACTCACATGCCCGATCGGGCCACTGCCATAGATGTCGGTATCAAGATCGCAGGCGGGTTCGGAGTGCTCACAGCCGGTCTGCTCGCCTGGGAGAAGCTCCGACAATCCCACATGCAGCACACCCTGGCTGAGCGAACGCACCTTGAAAGTCTCGCCCAGACCCGCAGGTCACACCTCGATGAGCGCTTCAACACCGCGGTGGAACAACTCGGCCATCAGGCCGAAGCCGTACGTCTCGGAGCGCTCTACGCCCTCGATGCGCTACTCCGCAACAGGGACAACGACAACGACGAACGACAGCGGATCGTCAACGTCGTGTGCGCCTACGTCCGGTCCCGCTCGGCGGCACTGTTGTCCCAAGGAGGTCCTGTCGAGCCGCTTCCAACGGACTACCAGGCAGCAGCGCATATCGCACTGCACGCGCCGGAGACGTGCATTCTCGACCTGTCGGGCGCCGTGCTGCATAACCACCATCTGGAATACCGCGTCTTCACGGAGTGCAGATTCGTCGGCACCCGATTCACGCGGTGCTACTTCACAGACTCAACGTTCACCGAGTGCGACCTGGCAGGCGCGCTGTACTCGGGCGTGCAGTTCATCGGCGTCACCTTTGCGAGGTGCGAATTGGTGACCTTCGAACTCGACCACGACACAAACCAGGTGGACGTGTTTGAGCCGACCTGGGACCACGAGAGTGTCTACTTCGACCGCGTCACAATCGTCGGAAGCCAACTCGGGAAACGAAGCCACAACGCCGTGGCGCTTAGCCTGACGGCAGACTCCGTAGTGGAATGGGTCGACGAATGCGGGTCGCCAATCGATCGCGCCGCGCTCGCCAGTTGGACAGAAGAAGCCTTCTAGCGAACGCACGCGGGCTGACGAACGTTCCACGAAAGCCTCGCCCGCCTCCGTTACGTCCCCATCGCGTGAGACTCGACTACTTCGACAACCCGCGGCTTCCGTGTTGTCGTCACTCTCTCGTGAGACGGTTGAGCTCGTTGAGAGCGGCGCGTACTCCGGGCCAGCGGCTGCCGAGTGAGTGGAGTGCCTTGTCGATGTCGCGTTGCCGGCTGGCGAGTTCGGCGGCGGTTTCGATGAGTTCATCGATCTGGCTCTGGGGGAGGGAGCCCATTGTGTTGGATCGTCGGAGGCTTTCGATCTGCTCAACGGACAGCGGCATCCCACGAGCCTCGCGCGAACGAACGCATGTTCGCAATACCTCGAACTGGAGTCCGTATGCTCGCGAGATTGGAGGCATCCCGTCGCGGCATGTCATGCGGCCCAGCGTCTGTTGCGTCTAGTCGACGGAAGCTCGTCCGGGCTCAACATCATCGGAACCCTGGGTCATGGCCGATTCGACCAATCCACGGTCGGCCCGACCCCCAATACATAGGCAGCGCACGAGCCTCGAAGAAGTGCGTCGCGCTACAGACGCGGCGCGCGAGAATCGTGCTCGCCTGCGTCGGCCGTCCCGCCCTCGAATCGATCTTCGCGAGATGCTCTCGAAGAGTCCGGCCATCGACGAAACGACGCCGGCCGCTGAGCTTGACATCGACGTCGTACTCCACCGGTTCGACGAGCTGACAGGAACGCTCTACGAGATCGTGACCGATCGCGCACCCCGGGCGCTTGCGCGGCGTCAACTCACGATCCGAAACTTCGAGGCTCGACTGAGGTGGACACACGGCGATGCTTTCGACGCGCTTGACCTGCTGCAGCTCTGCTGCGAGGAGGTTGCACAGGCGTTGTTCACCAACGTCGACAACGCCCCGGACAGTCGAGGCCGAGCGAAGAACGAGTTGCTGTACCGACTGCTCACGCGAGCATGCCTCACCACCTCGGAGATCCACGCGCAACTCCGCACCGGACACCCGCTCGGAGCGCGAGCACGCTGGCGAACGCTTCACGAGATACATGTGGTTTTGCTCGTGCAACCGTTGACAGATCCGCGCTCGTCCTTGTCGCCGTCGCCTATACACCGTCGACCTCACAAGCGGTCGGCGCTGCTGGCGTGATCGTGTTCTTCGAGTTGACCATCGTCGCCGCAGCAATGGCCGCCTACGAGCATCGCAGGGCGCCGCGTTCGAAGGTGCTGGGGAGGGCGCTCGCTGGTTGTGCCGCCGCAGTGTTGGCGCTGATGTTTGGACCTGCCGCCGTGTTGGCTGCGCCGCCTACCGGGATGTGGTCAAACTGGTTGGAACATCCTGCGAGAACAGCGACACACTGAAGTCGGACACGCCGACACAGCCGACGGCAATCAAGACGGCGGACAGGGCGACAAGGCCGCGGCGGACCACCCAACGTCGGGCGTCCCAGCGCACGCACGCAACAAGATTGAGACCGACCGCGAGGAACACGAATCCGAACACCAGCGTCAGCACCGCATTCCCGATCTCGCTGCTGAGCGCCGACAGCCAGCCGTCCGACTCCTTCACCGTCGCGAACGCTGAAACCGGACCGTACGGGGTACCCGGGCGGGCACCGAAGACCGCGCCGGCAGCACCGACAGTCCCGAGAAACCCGACGACTGCGCCTAGCAATGGGGACCTCGCTCGTGCGATCCAGACCCCTGCAACGGCCAGCCCAAATGCGGTACCGGCGACAACCGCCCTGACCAACACCCGCTGATACACGTACAGCCAAGTCAACCCGAGGGCAACTATGGCTGCAAGCACCTTCTGCAATGTCTCGTCGTCGTCCGTTGCGGAGTGGACCGGATCGACCGTGAGGTGCCGATCCATTCGCGGTGGCATCGACGTCAACGGTCGACCCCCTCCAGCGAGCTCGCTCGCCGGCATCCACAACGGACCGCCCGGCGCACTGTTCGGACCCCGTGGCTTGTACGGGCGCACAGCCGGTGGGACGACAAGCGGGTCGTCATGTAGCGCCCGTACCAACTTGTCGAACCCGGCACCGTCCGCAAGGTTGAAATGCACACAACGCGACAACCCAGATGGCACGCGAGTTCCGCCAACCAGGTCCACGACGGTTCGACCGTCCTCGAGTCGATCGCGGATCGCCTCAGCCTCACGCGCCGCTGCTCCTACCCCTAAAGCGGAGACGGGCGTGACGTCAATGGCGTGCGGCTGATGAGGCAGAAGCCGTGGTGCCGGCCGGACGAGAACCGTGGGTCAAGGGACTTTGATTGCGATCGCGCAGGGCCGAACCACTCGAACTACGACTAGGGTCAGCCCAGTTGGCTCCGGCGTTGCCCGGGCGCAGGATCCGCAGTCTCCGCGAGTCATGCCATCCCCGAGTGGGACACCAGCCCCTCGCCGTCGCCAGTCACTGTGCGCGGTTGCACCAGCATGCTACCTTGACCCATGGAAACGCCCTTCGAACCGTGCGGTTGATCGCGTGTGTCGCAAGAGCAATCATCCCAGGTCGGAGGGCACGTTCATGTGACCGTCACCCACCGCTACTAAGGAACCGAGTTAGAGCAACTGGAAGTTCGCGGTGAACGGCGATCGCGAGGAGCGAAGTGATAGTCGGAGGCGGGACGAGAGGTGTTGTTCGGTATGCGAGCGAGGGCGCAGTAGCTGTGTCAGACGGGGCAGCAGCGTCGGCTGTGCGGGTGCGGGTGTTTGGGCCGACGGTGGTTACGGTCGACGGTGGCGAGGTAGCAGTGACACCGGTCGATTCCGCCGTGTTGGCGACCTTGGTGAACTTCGTCGAATGTGACAAGGACACCCTTGGGGAGTATGCGTGGCGCCAGAGTCCGACGGATCGGGCGGTCAACGCTGCGGTGTACCGGCTTCGACGGGCACTCGGGCAAGCGGCGATCGAGCGGCGGGGGGACGTGTTGAGCCTCGGCAGGTCCATCGGTTCGGATCTCGCAGAGTTCTCGGGGCTGCTCGGTGGCACCGTGTGTGACCCGGCGATGTTGAGGGTGGCGCTGGATCTGGTCACCGGCGAGCCATTCGCTTCGCTCAAGGAACATCCGGCGTGGGTGCCTATCCGGCGGCGATGGGGCGAGCGAGTCGAAGGGGTTCGTGACGCGCTGATTGACGACATGTTGGCTCGGGGTGATGTCATTGCGGCACTTGCGGCGACCCGGCAGCAGGTTGAACGCAATCCGACCGCCACACGGCAGATCGGGAGGCTTGTCCGCCTGTTGTTCGACTCGGGTCGCAGTGTGGAAGCGATGCGCGAACTTGAGCGTGCAAGTCACTCGTTCCGGTCTCGGGGGGTCGATATGCCCCGGTCGCTGGTCGAGATGGAACGCGCCTTGTTGAAGTCGTCCGCAGGACCGTCTCTGTTGCCGGCACGGTCCGGGCGCTTGTACGGGCGTGATCGTGAGGAACGGGTGCTGCGCTCGTTGATCTTCGGGTCGACCGGTCTACGAACGGTGAGGGTGACCGGCCCAGGTGGCGTGGGAAAGTCGGCGATCGTGGAGTTGTTGTCGGCTGCGGCCCGCGACGCTATGTGGGTGGTGTGCATCTCTCGCGGCGACCCTGTGCAACGGGACGCGGTGGCGGCGTTCGATGCTCTCGGGGCGCTGCTGTCGCCGGGGGGCGGGGCGGTCGGCGAAAACATCGCTGCGCTTGGCGATCTTGTCGCACGGGCCACACGACAGGTGTTGTGGGTGATTGATGACGCACATTGGGCGCCACGGCTCTTGGAGGCGGCTCTTTCGCTCGCCCGTCGGTTTCCGGATCGACTGGTCGTTGTGGCGGCTCAGCGTTCCGCCCCCAGCGCCGCGGAGGGCTTGTTTGTGTGCGACGTCCCGCTGGTTGGATTGGACCCGACTGCAGTGGGGGATTGGCTATCAGACTCGCGGGTGGATCACGACGTTGATGCCCTGATCGCTGCGACGGGTGGAGAACCGGGCCGTGTCGCTGCGGCCGTTGAAGAGTTCCGCCTGGGCGGGGTCATCGATGTTCGTTCGATCGTGAAGGCACGTTTCAATGGCTTGACGCCTGCTTCGCGAACAGCGATCGCCGTCCTTGCTTCGCTTGGGGTGCCGGTGCATCCGGCGGCGCTGCTGCAGTCCGGCGTTGATCAGGTATCGATTGCGGAGCTGCTGGCGCAGCGTTGGCTGATCGTCGCTGATGACCGACGGTTGGTGCTGGCGCATAGTTGCCTGGCAGTGGTCACCGAGTTCGGTTGGCTTGACGACGTTCTGTTGTGTGCTGTCGCCGACCTGGTTCCCGCAGAGCGCCGGCCGAGTGAGCAACTGCGCCGTGCTGAGGCCATCGCCCTCGGCGGCCCGGGACGTGTGGATCGGGTTGCACATCATGCTCTGGTGGCGTGTGAGCTCGCAGAGTCAGCCTCGCCTGAACAGTTCGTTTCCTATTGTGAGGAGGCGGCCGCCATTGCCCGGACTGCCCCTGGCTTTTCGCCCGAAGCGGCGATGCGGATCAAAATCTGGTTGGGGTCGGCGTTGCGGTCGGTGGGTCGGGTAGAGAAAGGCTCGGACGAGTTGTGGGCCGCGTACTCGGCGGCGCTCGAGGCGGGTTCGGTTGACGCTGCAGCCTTCGCTGCGGCGGCGTTCACGAATCCGAGTGTGGTGACGTCGGCCGGCATGAAAGCCGAGGCGGAGTCTCTCTTGCAGCGGTTCGTGGATGACCCTGAGCTTGGTGAGTTCACAGCCGTTCGGGTCGCAGCAGCACACGCTTACCATCAGCTTGATCGTCGGAGTGTGGAAGTGGGGACGACGCTCGCGCGTGAAGCGCACCGTCGAGCTGCCGCACTGGGTCCACTCGACGAGTTCCACGTGTTGCGCAACCTTGTCGCCGAATTGTCCTATCCGCGCACGTTGCGGGATGAGGCGCGCCGATTGTTTCGTCTTGCCGTGCAGCACGGCAATCTGAGCGCAGCGACCAGCGCATTGGTGTACGAGGTGTGCGCCGACATGCGGACGCAGCAGACAACGTTCGAGGATCCGCGGCTGGATGAACTGGCGGCGATTGCGACGAGTTCGGGTAACGAGGTTGTGAAGAACCGGTGGGCCGGGGTTGCGGTCGCTCAGGCGATGCTGGCTCATGACGTGGTCAGGGTCGCTGAGATCCATGCGGATGTGCTGGGCCGCAACAGTGGCAGTGGTGAGGCATTGCCGTTCTTCAACCGTGTGTTCGGTTTGCACACGACCCTTGCGTCGCAGAGCAACTGGATAGAGCTCGATCCTGCGGCCCTTGCGGGTCACCCAACCCATCCCAGTCTCATCGTGGAGGACGACAAGCCGATAGACGAGGCAGTGGTGGCGTTCTGTCGAAACGACAGTCATGCGGCAGCGGCGGCCCTACTGCAGATGCGGATCGGGTTCGAACGCCAGCAGCCGGCGCCGTTAGCGGTGACACGTCTTCCAGCGGCAGCCACGCTCGCGATCCGATTGGGCGATCCGCAGGTCGCTCGACATGTGCTTGACCTGAGCCGTCAGTTGTCAGGTCACGACCTGTGTCAACTCCCGATCGTGCACTTGGGTCCTGCGGACGTGTGGTTGTCGATGCTCGCAGAACTCGCCGACGACCCGGAGCTCGGTGTGTTCCGGGAGCGCGCCAGTCGGCGCGTCGCTGCCCTGCACGCGACCGTGTTTCCACCGCCGATCACAACCTGATCACAGAACTCACGGTCTCGCTTCCAGTTCAGGTCGGGGCCGTCACCGCTTCCTTCTCCAGGCGTCCGTCCCACGCAGACTTCGCTGCAAACAGGTCGAAGAGGAGCGGAACCGTGACCACCACCCAAGCAAACCCCTTGACACGTAGCGTCAAGCGGCGATCCCGGCAGACCAGTCTGCGGCTTGCGACAGCCCTCGCCACCGTCGCCGTCGGTCTTGCTTGGCCGCAAGCTGCTTCCGTGTACGCGACACCACCGCGAGCCACCGGAACAGTGACAATGGACACCAACGCCGACGGAGCCATCGGGACCGGCACCAACACCGGGTCCACCGAAGCTGGGTTCAGCGCCGTCAACCTGACCGTCGTCTGCACCGACAACACCGTCATCGGCGGGCCCGTCACCCCGGCGACCAACGGCACCTGGGCGATCGAGAACCTCACCACATGTGCCACGGGCCAAGCCTTCGTGCGCGCCACGATCACCGACAACCGCTACACCATTACCAACGCAGCCAGCAGCGTCAACGACACCCCCCGTACCACCAACCCGAGCATCGGAGAATCCGCGCCATTCGCCGTCGACCCCGCGACTGACATCACCGTCGACACCCTCGTTCGACCCGACTGGTATCTCGACCTCACCATCCCTAACGACGGTGCCAGCGGACTCCCGGCCGTCTACGACGGCACGGCTCCGTTCGACGCCACCTGCCCACAAGCCGGGAATGACTGCGCCGCCCAGGACCTCACCGTCCGCACCCAAGACACCGTCACATTCACCTGGTCGGTCACTGGTTCATCACTCGACGACAACGCAGGATCCATCGGAGACGTCGTCCTCGAACAAACACTCAACCTCGACCCGGACGGCCCCGGCGGTAACCCGCCATCAGTCGCCACCTTCGACCGCGTCCCAACACGCTGCACCACCGCCGGCGGCGGCGGAACCCCGCCGCCCACCAGCCGCTTCGTTGCGCTTCCGTCAAACACCACACTGTCCACCGACCAAACCCCACCTGCAGGTACCACGCACGTGGTGCTGACCTGCAACCTTGGTGTGTGGGCCCAGACCGGGGACGCGGTCCTCGTTCAACCTGTTGTGAAGGTGTCTGGCCAATCACCCAACGGCAGTACCTTCGCAACAACGGCACGCGTCTACGCAGTGAACGACAGCAACCAGCCCACTGCCGTACCGACCGCTAACTACCAGTTCGGCCCCATCGACATCACCGCAGCACCCAGATACGACCTCGAAAAGCGCGGCTGGTTCTACGCCGACTACACATACGGCGACGTCGGAACCGGTCTCGGCAGCGAACCTGGCTACAAAGCACTTGCTGTAATTCAGATCAGCACCGACCGACGGGTCGGCGTGGAAGCGCTGCAACAACCGATCCAGATCACCGAAGACGTCTTTGCGACCCTGAGTAACGGCGCTACCGGATTCGGTGGGCTCGAATACGTCATCCGGAGCTGCGCCCCCAACGCCAATCCATTCCCGGGCGTCGTTGTCGCCAACCTGCCCACCTACCCGAACTCCAACGTCGCGAACACTGGAACGTGCAGCTTCACCCGCAACACAGCCGGCGACGCCACCAGCGACTACACGCTCACCTTCGACGGAATCGACATGAGTGGCCTGCGCTACCCAACGCAGAACATCTCCGGAGGCTCACTCGCCGCCGGCCCGTACTACGTCGCCTCGTTCGCAGTTGAAGTGTTCGTCCCGCTTCGATCCGTCGACATCGCCGACGGGACCGCCGACTCAACAGGCTCCATCCAGCTCTACAACCGTGTCGGAGGCTTCGACCCCAACGGAGTCAGCGGTCCCACCAACAACTACGGCACCGGGGTCGAACCCGGATATTGCCAACCCACCAGTGTTGACGGCAGCAACCTCAACACCCCAGGATTTCCGCAATGCGACCTGATGACCGGAGGCACCAAGAGCAACAACCTCATCGGCCCAGCCACCATCAACGTGGGTGGGGGACGAGGGTTCAACAAGACCATCCTCAACTACAGCAGGTTTGACCTGGGCAACTACGGCTGGCCGGATCAAGCGACTTCCAACCACGGTGGGGACGGTGTCGCACAACCGGGCCAGGTGTATGAGAGCCAGGTTTCTTCTTACAACATCTCGCCGTTGGCTTGGACGAACTCCCAGACATGCGACGTGTTTGACAACACGATGGCTGTCCTCGCCGAGTCGACAAGTGCTGTACCGGACGGAGTGCCCGGCGTTTACGCCTGGGTTGCACGCTCCGCGCCCGGAGTATGGATCGTGGAGTACGCACACATCGCCATCGACTACGACACCGATGGCACAGGACCCGACACGGGAGATGATCCTCTCGGCGCCGGCACGATCAACCCGGTCACCGGGAGATATCACGGAACTTGGTCAAGTCAGGCATCTGTACGTTGCAACGACGACACTCCCGCCGCGGGATGGTTCACCGACCCTAACCTCGTACCTGGAGGCATCGACGCTGTCAACGCGGTTCGGGTTCGACCCGGCGTCGACCCCTCCACGGGCCAACTCACCACGCAGCCATTCATCACGTACCTGAATGCCGTTGTGCCGACCCGCTTACGAGACACCTTTCACGGCGGGCCTCATGACGGTGAGGTGATCCCGGCCGGCGCCGTGTTCGCGAACTACGGGGCTGTGCGATCAGATCAGATCAACGGAGGCGCATGGAGTCCGCGGAACTACGTCCCGGCACCCGAGACCAGCAACTTTTATGACGGTGACCGCGTCACCATCACCCGGGCCATCCCGGCCATACAGAAGCGGACAATCACCGTTGACGGGATTGGCGACGGGGCCGCGCCGGTCGGAACGACAGGGTCGGCCATCGCCGGCAACCCGATCGTGTGGGAGGTGCTGCCGACGTTGACGGCGGTCAGTGACACCCCGGCCCCGGTGGAGAACCTGGTGGTGCGTGACCTGGACGCCGAACACCCCGATTCCGCCACGCCGGATCTGCACGATGTCAGATCCGCTGGCCCCGAACGCCACGGCGCTCGTCAATCGTGCCGAGGTGACCTATGACGGCACCACGGTCACACCGTTCGATCTGCACACAGTGAACCTTGCCCAAACAGGCGAGGTGAAGCTCCGCAAGAGCGTCGACAGTTCGCTCGACCTCTTGAACGACAACCAGGTGTACACGCTGACAGCCCAGAACTTCTCGGAAACACTGACCGTCGGGGCACCGACCTTCATCGAGGTGTTCCCCTACAACGGCGACAGTACGAACACTGCTGGCGTGAACCGTTCACCGGCCTCGGATTTCGATGGCGGTCTCACCTTGGTGGCGGTGCCGACCGTCACCAATGTTGCCGGTGGCGCGTATCCGGCGCAGGTGCTGTACACGGCAGATGCGCCGGCAACCGTCAGCCAGGATCTCAACACGAACACGTCTACCTGGTGCTCGTTCTCTGCTGGGTCTTTCACCGTGGTGTCCGGTGCGGGTCCCTGTCCGACAACGTTGGCATCAGTGACCGCCTTGAAGGTCATCGGCGGGGCGGCGCTGACACCTTTCACCACGACCGCCACATCGGGCGCAACGATCCGGTTCACGCTGCAGGCCGGGAACACCGCCGATCCACTGGCCGCGGATGCGAACGGGGCGAACAATGTGTACTCCAACCGCTTCACGGTGTTCTCGTCGACGTTCGCTAACAGCGCCGGTGTCTTCCAGGTGTTGGCGTCGAACCGCACAACGGTGCGGACAGTGTCGCACTCCGTGGGGGACTGGGTGTTTGTGGATCGGGATCACGACGGCCTGTACACCGCGGGTCGTGACACGGTGGTCCCTGACGGAACCCGAGTTCAATTGTGGTATCGACCCGTGGCGGGAGCACCGATCCTTGTCGACTCCACCACCACTACCGCCGGTCGGTACCAGCTCACCGAGCTGGGTGCCGGCACCTACTTCGTCGAAATCCCGGCGACCGAGTTCGCGTCAGGTCCGCTCGTTGGGTTCGTCGTCGCCCCCGTGGCGGCCTCCACAGACGTCGATGAGAACGACGACGAATCACATGATGCGATCGCCGGGCCCGCGGGCGCGGTGAGGTCGAATGATTTCGTCTTGTCTGCGACCGCGACAGCCGGCAACGTGACAGGCAACGAACCGGTCGGCGAGAACATTCACAATGTCACCGACCCGACAACGACCGACCCGTTCTCGAACCTGGCGATCGACCTTGCGGTAGCGCAAGAGCCCTCGATCGACATCGAGAAAGAGGTATGCACCCTCACCGACAACTCTTGCGACCCTGCCGCGACAATCGGGTCGGGTGGCTGGTCTGTCGACAACGTGCCCGGCGCCGGTCCCACCAGCGAAACGACCGCTCGCGACTTCCTCGACACCGCGCTGTGGCGGATCATCGTCACCAACACCGGTGGCGAGTACCTCACCGACGTGACCGTCACTGACGACGAGGAACCAGCCTGTGATCGAGACATCACCAGCATCGCCGGGTTCGCGGACTTTGCACCGGACGCCGTTGAGATCTGGACCTGTGAGACCACCGGACTGCTGGCGAGCATCGAACCGAACACTGCGACCGTCACAGCGGTCCCTGTCAACGGAACCGAAACGGTCGACGACGTTGATACTGCGAACGTCACCTTGCCGGACGCGACCACGGATATTGCGGTCATCAAGTTCGTCAACGGTGACGACGCCAACACCGCTCCCGGCTTGTACATCCCGGTTGGAGACACGGCATCTTGGACCTATCAGGTCACCAACACGGGCGTGGTACCTGTGATCAACGTTGTCGTCGTTGACGACGCCGGCACCGTCGGTGACACCGGCGATGACTTCCAACCGGTGTATTTGTCGGGTGACAGCGACAGCGACAACCGGCTCGATGTCGGCGAAGTCTGGCTCTACGAGTCACCGTCCACGGAGACGCTGACGGTCGCCGCGGGTGCATACGCAAACATCGCGACCGCCACTGGCAACCCGATCACCGACCCAACTGTCGAACTTGTGGACGAGGACCCGGCCCACCACTACGGGGTGACCGCGTCGATCCAGTTGGTGAAGAAGGTGCAAACATTCGACGCGAACACCGCACCCGGTCCAAGAGTAGCGGTCGGCGCAGATGTCCGATGGACGTTCGAAGTGACGAACACAGGCAACGTCCACCTGGCCGACGTCACCCTCAACGACCCGCTGATCGGCAACGCAACCATCGACTGCGATGGCGACAACATCATCGCTCTGCTCGCCCCAGGCGACACCATCGACTGTGTTGCCAGCAGCTCCGCAGCCGCTCCTGGCCAGGTGAGCAACATCGCCGACGTCATAGGCACCCCTTCCTCGCCTGCGGGCGAACCGATCGACGGAGTTGCTGATGTCACTGACGACGACCCAGCGAACTACATCGCCGTCACCCAAGGCATCGATGTAGAGAAGTCGGTCCAAACACTGTTCGATGCCGACACCCTTCTCGACGACGATCCGACGTGGTACCCAGTCGGTGACAGCGACAGCACCACCGTCCCGTTGGTCGCCACAGGGTCGACCGTGAAGTGGACGTTCGTGATCCGTAACACCGGCAGCGTCGCGCTCCACGCTGTGACCTTCCTCGACGACCAGACCGACCTCGCTGACGTCACATGCGACAACGGGCGGACCGTCCCCAACTTGGGGACATTGGGAGCCGGTGAGGTCATCACCTGCACCACCATCGGTAACGCAACGGAGGGCAACCATCTCAACACGGCCAGCGTCACCGGGACCGGACCGACCACCGTTGACATCAACGGCGCCATCGTCGATGCGGTTGACAGCAGCGACGACGACACAGCCAACTACACGGGTATCGCCCCGGCGGTGGAGATCGTCAAGTACACCCAGACCGTGTTCGACGCTGACAGCAACGACCGCAACGATACGACCGATCCCTGGCCACTGATCCGCGACGGCGGCGACGTCAAATGGACCTACAAGGTCACCAACAGTGGGTCAGCAGTCCTCACCGATGTAGAGGTCACCGACGACAAGGTTGATGCCGGCGACATCGTGTGCTCGCTTGACGCACCTTCTGCCGGCACCACCGATCTCGCCGACGGTGACAACAGCATTGACACGGTCGCTCCCGGCGACACCTACCTGTGCGTCGCCTACGGCACTGCCGGCCCCGGCGACTATCAGAACACCGGAACGGTCACCGGCACAGGCCCTGGCACGGTAGATGATAACGGTGAACCAGTCGACGGTGTGAAGGTCACCGACAACAACCCGTCGCACTACTACGGCGCTGTGTCACACATCGACATCGAGAAGGCCGTCCAAACACTGTTCGACGCGGACAGCAGCCTCGATGACGACCCCGATCACTATCCGACCGGCGACGCCGATTCAACGACCGTCCCATTCGTGAAGGCCGGAAGCGATGTCCTGTGGACCTTCCAAGTGCACAACTCCGGCAACACCGAACTCACCGACGTCACCATCACCGACGACAAGCTCGCCGCCACCAGCATCGACTGCGGCGACGGCACCAACATCATCGGCGAGCTTCCTGTGGACGGCACGGTGACCTGCACCGCAACCGGCACTGCCCCAACTGGGACGCACACCAACACAGCCACCGCTACCGGAACCGGGCCGCAAAGCGTTGATGTTGACGGCGAACCGGTCACCGGTGAAACCGTGACTGACACCGACACCGCCAACCTCTACGGTGCCGACCCACACATCAGCATCACCAAGTACGTGAATGGCTACGACGCGAACGTCGCGCCAGGCCTCATCGTCAAACAAGGCGACCCGCTGACCTTCCAGTATGTGGTCACCAACACCGGCAACACCGAACTCGCCGATGTGACGGTCACCGACGATCAAGGCGTCATCGTGAACTGCGGCGACAACGGCAATGTCATCGGCGACATGGCCATCGGAGCAGAAGCCGTCTGCACTGGTACAGCGATAGCAACGTTCAACGGCCAATACACGAACATCGGAACCGTATCGGGTGTAGGCCCGGACTACGTCGGCACAGACGGACAGCCCGTCGACGGTGACACCGTCACCGACGACGACCCCGCGAACGTCTTCACTCCCGTTGCGGCTATTGACATCATCAAGTATGCCAACGGCGACGACGCCAACTCCGCGCCGGGGGTTCTGGTCGGCTGGAAGAGTACCGTCACCTTCACCTACGTCGTCACCAATACCGGGAACGTTGCGCTCGCCGACGTCACGGTCACTGACGACCGTGGAGTGATCGTGAACTGTGGTGACAACACTCCGACGATCGCAATGCTGGAGCCTTCGGAACGAGTCACCTGCACGGGCACATCCCCGGCTGGTCTGCATTACGCCGACAACCCATACCGGAACATCGGCAGCGTTTCTGGCACACCGGTGCCCGCCTTCCCCGACTGGCAGAGCGTGGAAGATCGGCCCGTGTTCAGCCCGGTGACCGACAACGACCCAGCTCACTATCACGTCAAGAACTCCAGCGGCCCGACGGTCCCCGAGACCGGCAGCAACCTGCCCGGTACGTTGCTCCCCGCAGCAGCCTTCACGATTCTCGCCGGTATCGCTGCGCTTCTCTTGGGCCGCCGCCGCCAGATCAGCCGCTGACCCCGAGCGGCTACCAGCCGCGGCATCCACGGACCCGCTCTCCGCGGATGCCGCAAGGACTCGGGCAGAGATAGGCCTTCAACACGACCTATCTCCTGCCCGAGCTCCAAGCCCAGAGGACCCCTGTGGTGAAGTGTCTAGCTGTGGACGGTCGGGTGTTCGTGCGTCGTGACGCCGACGACGGCGGATTGGAGGCGTAGTAGGTTGTTGCGAGCGGCACTGCAAACTCTGGCGGAGAGGACCAAGTGACGGATGAATCGAACTCGATCGGGCCGGAGGGAGCGGGCGAACTGCTCGAACCTTCGGTCACTTACAGTCGGCGACAGCGCGGGTTCGCTGCCTGGGTGCTCGTCGTCGCTGCCGCATTAGCGGTTCCGATTGCTCTGCACCGTGGCGGCTCAGGGAAGGAGCCGGTGGCGGTGCGCCCAGGTCCTTCGCCTCCGCCAGGTCCCGACGGGGTGCGCCCCGTCCTTACAACGGCGCCGCTGGTGATCGACTTTGTGTCCACCAGCGAACCCCCCGTACCCTCTGCGCCCAGTGGGGGGTCGAGCAGCGGTTCCACCTCGGTTGAGCCGGATGTCACAACTCCTGTATCGGCGCCTTCGGTGCCGCCTACGACTTCAGCACCGACGTCGACGACTTCGCCGCAGACGGCTGATGTCGACCTTGGGCTCAGCTACGTGGTAGGAGACCGAGTGGTTGGAGTAACGGAGCCCGAGTTGTCAAGGGACGAGATCGTTGCGCAGTTCGGTGTACCTGAGCAGTTTCGTTGGATCGCGGAAACCAGGGTGATGAGGGTAGTGCTGTGGAACGGGGTGCACATCTGGCAGGTTGCTGATGGTCGCGCGCTGGTCGACACGGCGCAGGCTGGCTGGCAGCGGCAACTGTTGTCCGTGGTTGCTTCGAGGTTGTCGGCTATCGACTACTTCGGGGTTGGAATGGGGGTGAGCCAGTTCGTGTCCCCATCGTTCGTTGAGCCGGGCTTCCACGTTCTTCGAGTTGGCTACGTCGGCGCCGTCATTGTTGACGATGAAGGTCTTGTCTACGTCCATTCGTCGGTTCCGGGCGGCCCGGCGAGCGAAGACCAATGGCCCCTGCCTCCCCAGCTCTCTTCCCTTCCAGCAGTGCAGCTCGCTGCGAGTCGAGGGTGGCAGCTCGACTACAGCGCCTTCACCTACGCAGTGATGTGGCAGCAGGGGCACGCCTGGGGAAGCCTCACGTTCCACCATCCGCGTCGGCCCGCTACACCTGCGGAGGCGCTCTCTCAGCTCTGCAACGGCTTCGAACAGTCAGTCGTGGGGGGAACGACGATCTGGTCATGCGACGCTGCGGGGGCCACCTTCACCATTTGGTCCGACGACGAGGACCCCGACGGGTGGACCCTCACGGCCGCACTCAACGGCACCGCAGAGATGCCGTGGCTGTTTCTCGGTGAGCGCTCGCCGGAATCCGGCTAGGTGGCGCGCCTCCCTGACTGACACGGCAATGACCGACAGGTCTAGCTTGATCTGGCGTCAACACGCTATGCCCAACCGGCGCAGCCCCTTTGGGTGGAGTATGTGGAAGTCGATGTCATAGATGGTCGGCCAATCAGGTTGAAGTTGGATCCATGCTGCGAACGCTGCATCCGAGTTTGGTCCCCAGTACCCGTCGATCTCGCCAGGTGAGAATCCGGACTCCAGCAGCGCTTGTTGCAGCAGCCGAACCTCATCGGCTGGGTAGTTGCGTTCCCCCCACGCAAGCAGGTCTGCTGAGCCGCTGATGCACCCCGATACGACCGGGATCAGTTCTAGCTCAACACCGATCGTGAGCTCTCGAACCTGGGTGCCGGAGGGACAGCAGGCGGGGTCTTCGGCGGAATAGACAGGGACCACAGCGGTGGCTCCAACGTCTGAAGTTGCTGAGAACTCGGTACCAAGCGGGAAGGTCTCAACATCGCGAACCTGGCCGCCTTGGTCGAGCAACACGAGCCCGGTGAAGCCGCCGCGGCCTGTCGGGCCCACAAGACAGACGAATGAGATGAGTTGGCGCCCATCGGCGAGAGCCCGAACCGTTGCCACTGAAACCGACAAGGGATCGAGTGGGTCCGAGTTGTCCGACCAAACGCCTCCTACAACGTTGACGCTCGGCACGCGGCCGCAGCTGAGCGCATAGGTCAGGTTCAATGGGTCGATCGGCGGCACGTCCGCGGTCGAACTGGTAGCTGGGGCCAAGGTCGGCTCGGGCATGTCGCCCGCAGACGAGTCGATGACAGTCGTCGGTGCACTTGTCAGGGTTGCCGGCGAAGAGAAGCTGTCGGTCGTCGCCGAGGAAGCGGTCTGCGTTTCCGTGCGTTGGGCCCACCACAGCCCGACCGCGGCGACGGCGACGACGGCGATGATCGCCACATGGAGTGGCCAGAGTGCCCGCGGCGGGTGCCCGGAATCGGATGGCGGGGCCAGCATGGGTGGCGGCGGCGGAGGGAATGGCTGAGAGCTTTGGGTGTTCATGCTGTTCTCGGATTCCAGTTGCGACGCGACGCGGGCATTGAGACGCCCGAGTCGTTCAGGTCAGGAGAGGAGCCTGTCGTGACCCGCTTGTTCTGTGAAGGAAGACGTGGAGGCGCAGCAGCGATGACGCAGCTCTCAGAGATCCCAAGGTGTTCTATCGCCTGACATGCGGGGTACGAGTCGCCCGTCATCCCGAGTTCAGCGCCGTCCTATGACTGAGGGTGCCTAGCCGTGTTGAGTTGGTGGACCACTAGGGTGGCTTTGGGAGGGCCTCGGCGGTGACGACTGGCGGGTAGGCTGCGGACTCGTGACAGAGATTCTCGCCTGGGCTCGTTTCCGAGCAGCCTCGGCTGAGGGAGTCGGTCGAGGCTCTACGGGGTGAGGGGCCGGGTCACGGACAAGTGTGGGTAACCGCGTGGGGCCTCACTGATCGTGGCTTGGCACGAGTCGCACGTGTCGAACGGGCCGACCGAAGCGATCAACAACTTGGACAAGCGGGTGAAGCGGACAATCGAGTTTGGGTTCCACCGATTCGAACACCACCGGACCGGCACCGTGAGCTAGGCCGACCGACCCAACTGGTCACTCATCGACCAACACTCCACCCTGACATCCGAAGCGCCCGTAATCGATGGTTCGGCGTCACCAGCGTCCGCTGCCGTCGTCTTGTGCAAGAGGAGCAAACGATGAGAGCGGTGATTCCAGTGGCTGGCTCGCGATGGTCCGGTGGCGGTGGTGGGGCCAGCGAACTCTGCAGCGAAGTGAGGGATGAACGCGTGTTCAATCAGCTAGCTTGGTTATACGTGGCGGCGGAACCGAGGCCGTGTTTAGCATTGGGTCTCGTCGAGAGGGGCGACGAATGGGTCTGACATCGGATGCCGGAGGAAACACCTGGCCGCAACCCGATCCGACAGCGCCGCTGGATATAACTCTTAGATGGCCCGCGAAGATTGACGTCATGCTCTCCGGGCCGTACGAGAGGGGCTTCCGGAGAGTTTCCCTCTCGTCGAGAAAGGAATTTGGTGTCCGAGCAGTGACGCACTTGTCTGGACCATATGCCGAGGATTATCGACGGCGCATTCCTCAGTACATTGCTGTCCGACAGTTCTTGGAGGCTCGGCGTGCGGAGGCTCGGGTCATGGTATTCAAGGATGGGGGTTTGCTGAACTCCGTTAGGTCCGGCGAAGTCTCCGTCCACTCCGTGCTCTGTCGCGCCGAGCAGGCTGCAAGTGCACTGATGCCACCCAGTTCGTACGACGACTGGAGAGCGGATCTCGGGTTCTTTATCGCTTGGAGAACCTCGCTTAGGGTCGACCCGAACTACGCTAGCTGGTACCAATGTTCGCTCGACGACCGGATCGCTGAGGCGATGCGTCACCTCTCCTTTTCATGGATGAGAGACATTGAGGTCGACTACACGACACCCGTGAACGTCAACGTCTTCGGGGCGCAGGTCTTCTTGAGCGTTGGGCGAACCCGGATGTCTCTGCCGGCTTCCAGCGAGAACGTCCAGGAGGCGTTCGACATCGCCGCGATCAAACGGGAACAAGTTGCAGAAGCACGGCGGTGGAGGAACTTTGATCTGAGATCCTGATCACTGACGCCGCACCGAAGGTTGGTGGTGCTTCGGATCTGAGGTCGGCGAGCGGCTTCTGGACGTACAACTGCAGCATTGGCTCCCCTTCGGTGGCGAGTTCGGCGACGATGAAGAGACGGTTGCGCGTCGCTCTGATGACGCAGCGTCAGAGCCGGTGCCTGTGGATCCCAGCGGGCTATGTTGAGGTGTTCGTACCGCGGCCAGGCTGCCGACCTGCATTTCGCCCGAAGAGCGCCTGTGATTGGGATTCCTGCGCTAAGCGGACTGCCACTTCGCGACTCTCGGGTGGGTGGCGAACGCTTCGAGGCCCGCCCGACCTGTGATTTGGTCGGCGTCATCCCGCAATGACGACGCCCCATCCTGCGACCCAACGTGGTCGCCCCAACTGCCCTAACGCGCGTTCCCCCAGCTCACGGCAGGTGTGACGAAGGGTGTCGAGAAGGTGTGACGACCAAATCGCAGCCGCGCATTCCCCGAGGTCACCTACGGTGAATCGGTGGTTCTAACTGACCCACCGAACGGGCCAGCGGGTCATCCGCGGCCGCTCAGGTGCCGCTTCCGTCGTCCACTGCCGGCGACACGGCGGCCATCGCGATGGCGAGTGCGTGGCCGATGTTGAGCGAGTCGACGTCGTGATGCATCGGGATGCGCACGTCGTAGTGCACGTTGCGCAGGGTCGCCTCGGTGAGGCCCGGACCCTCGGCGCCCGCCACCAGCGCCACCTTGTCGGGCATGCCCATACCGAAGAGGCTGTTGGCGGTGGCCCGCGGGGTGAGGGCCCACAGTTCGAAACCGTGTGCCGCCAGCGTGGCGAGTGGGTCGGGCCAGGTGCGGCAGCGCACCACGGGTAGGTGCAGTAGTTCGCCCATGCTCACCCGCACCGCACGACGGGCGAATGGGTCGGCGCACGTGGGGTCGAGCACCAAGGCGTCGACGCCGAGTGCTCGGGCCGAACGAGCGATGGCCCCGATGTTCTCGTGGTCGTTCGACCCCTCGAGCACC
This sequence comes from Acidimicrobiaceae bacterium, assembly GCA_003455715.1. Classification (GTDB taxonomy): domain Bacteria; phylum Actinomycetota; class Acidimicrobiia; order Acidimicrobiales; family Ilumatobacteraceae; genus UBA668. Next base: position 21,813 of record DMQJ01000176.1, read on the forward strand.
ACGACGCGTCGGGCCTCGCGCAACACGTCGTCGAGCGTCGGTTCGGGTGGGCGGTCGACCGCCGCCATCACGCCACGGTGCACGTCGAAGCCGACGATGCCCTCCATCACGTCGCGTTCGGCGAGGAAGACGGGCGCACCGGTGGCGTCGACCACGTCGCGCATCCGCTCGTAGCGTTGCGGGGTGAGCAAGAACGAGCGAGGCAGGAAGCCCGAACCGATGAGTCGGGTGACCACTGGCTCGCTCTCGACGATGACGACCTCACCCACGGGCCTTCCCTTGAGAGCGACATAGTCGGCCACCCGCGGGTCTCCGATGGCGGTGATCGTCTCGGTGGCCACGAAGGTGAGGCTAGTGACACACCACCGGGCGCGCGTTGCGAACATGTGTTCGCCGCGCCATGATGGCGGGCATGCCTTCCCCGACGCCGCTTCCCGCTGCCGACGCCGACCTCATCTGGCAGCAGTGCCTGTTCGCGTTCGAAGAGCCGCGCATCGACGCCTCGTTTCACGGTGCCACCCGCACCTGGCTCGACGCCGAGAGTTGGGTCGAGCACGTGCCTGGCTGGTTGCACGGCGCCGACCTGGTGTTTGCCGAGCTCGTCGCCCGCTTGTCGTGGCAGCAGCGCGAGGTGCGCATGTACGACCGGCTGTTGCCCGAGCCACGCCTCACCGCGTGGTGGCGTGGCGCTCCCGGCGAAGGCCCCGAGCCGCTGCCCGTGCTGGCCGATGCCCGCGCAGCGCTCACCCGCCACTACCAGCGCCCGTTCGACTCCATCGGCTTCAACCTCTACCGCGACGGCAGCGACTCGGTTGCCTGGCACGCCGACCGTGAACGCAAGGAACTCAACGACCCCGTGGTCGTCGTGTTGTCCACCGGGTCGCCTCGCCCGTTCCAGATGCGCCCAGCGGAGGGTGGCGCCTCGCGCACCTGGCAGTTGGGCCAGGGCGACCTGTTCGTCATGGGGGGTGCCTGCCAGCACCGGTGGCAGCACTGCGTGCCCAAGGTGGCGCACGCGCTCGGCCCGCGCCTCAGCATCATGTTCCGCCACCACCTTGGGGTAGCGGCGGAACCGTTGCCGGCCGAGTAGGCGCAGGTCCTTCGCCCCGTTCGCTGCAGCGGCTCCGGCGCGATACTGGCGGCGATGTCCACCGATCTCGACCGTTACGCGTTCCTTCCCGGCGCGCCTGCCTTCTACCCCACCATCGTCGCCAGCGAAGGGTGCCACCTCATCACCAGCGACGGGCGGCGCATCCTCGACGGTGCCGGCGGCGCCATCGTCGGCAACATCGGCTGGGGCCGTACGGAGGTGGCGGAGGCCGCGGCGGCGGCGATGAGCATCGGCTACGTGGTGCCCCTGTGGCCCACCCCCAGTCGGCTCGCGCTGGTCGACGAACTGGTCGAACACTGGCTGCCCGACGGCTTTCACCATGTGTTCTTCACCAGCGGCGGCAGCGAAAGCACCGACTCGGCCATTCGCCTGGCCCGCGCCTACCAGGTGGCCCAGGGCCGCCCCGATCGGTGGAAGGTCATCGGCCGGCACCCCAGCTATCACGGGATGACCCTCGGCACCATCGCCGCTGCGAGCCACCTCGGTCGCCAGAAGGGCTACGAACCGCTGCTGCTGCCGTTCCCCAAGGTGCCGTGGGACGACGCCGAGCAGGTGGCCAAGGTGTTCGAGCAGGAAGACCCGGCCACCATCGCCGGCTTCATCGCCGAACCGATCACCGGCGCCGCGGGTGCGTGCCTCACCGCCGACGACGAGTACTGGCAGACGGTGAACGACCTGTGCAAGGAGCACGACATCGTGCTCATCGCCGACGAGGTGATGACCGGTTACGGGCGCACCGGGTTGAAGTTCGGGCACCAGCACTTCCCGATGGAACCCGATGTCATCGTCGGCGGGAAGGGTCTCGGCGGTGGCTACGTGCCGCTCGGTGCCGTCGCCGCCACCGACCGCATCGCCGAAGCGTTACGCGACAGCGGGTTCATGTACTTCACGTTCACCGGCAACGACGGCGCCTGTGCCGCAGGCGCCAAGGTGTTGGAGATCCTTCGCCGCGAACACCTAGTCGAGCGAGTGGCCACCGAGGGTCCGCATCTGGAGGCCCGGTTGCGTGCCGCCCTGGGCGACCACCCGGCGGTCACCGACATCCGCGGTCGCGGCTTCTTCTACGGCCTCGAACTGAACGTCAGCCGCGACGCCGTGGTGGCTGCGGCCCTGGAGCGCAACCTGTGGGTGTACCCCGCGGGCTCGGGCCCGGTGGCCGATGCGGTGATGGTGGCCCCGCCGTTCACCATCACCGCCGACGAGATGGACACGTTGGTGGCCACCTTGCGCGACGCCATCGACGCGGCACCGTTCATGTGACGTTCACCACCGGGCGACGGCCGCACCCAGCAGCGGTCGGTACCGTGAGTGATGATGAGCTTCGACTCCTTGCCCACCGTTGGCGACGATCCGCGCCGCGTGGTGCGCCTCGACGCAGTGCACAACTTCCGCGACCTCGGCGGCTACCCGACGGTCGATGGCCGAGTGACACGGTGGGGTCGCCTCTACCGCGCTGACGGCCTCTATCGCCTCACCGCCGACGACCTTGAGGTCGTGCGCGGCCTCGGCCTGCAGCTGGTGGTCGACCTCCGCACCGACCAGGAGATCGACCTCCACGACCGCTTCCCGGTGGCCTATCACCCAGTGCGGTACCGGCAGCTGTCGGTGCTCGACCAGATGTGGACCGACCTGCCTGAGATCGACATCACCGGCCGCAGCCCCGAAGAGTTCCTCGAGTGGGCCTACCTCGACATGCTGCGCACCGCCGGCGAGCGCTTCGCCATGGCGCTCGACCATCTCGCTCAACCCGGCCACCTTCCGGCGGTGTTCCACTGTGCGGCTGGGAAGGATCGCACCGGCGTGCTGGCCCTGTTGGTGCTCGGCGCGCTCGGAGTGCGCCACGAGTACATCGTGGCCGACTACGCCCTCAGCGCCGACGGCATGGAGCGCATGCGCGAGTGGGCTCGCCGCGAGTCGCCCGAGCGACTCGACCGCATGGCCGAGAACCCACTGGTGTTCAGCGAGGCCCTACCGGCCTCCATGCATGGGGTGATCGACGCCATCGTGCAGCGTCACGGTTCGCTCCGCGACTATGTGCTGCACCTTGGCGTGCCGGCCGAGTCGTTGGCACGGCTGGAAGCCGAACTGCTCGAGCCGCTCTGACGGTCCTCCCCAGGTACGCTGCGCCCATGAGCGGCACCATTGCACTCCAGGGCGGCGGCCCCTTCTCGGCTCACGACGAACTCGATGCACGGTTGCTGCAGGCGGCCGGTGCCAGCAGCGTGGTGGTGCTCCCCACCGCCGATGCGTTCGAGCACCCCGAGCGCCTCGTCGCCGCAGCGATGAACTGGGGCGAGCGCCTTGGCGTGGAGGTGGAGGCGCTGATGGTGCTGCGCCGCGGTGAAGCGATGGACGACGGTGCAGCGCGCCTGGTGCGTGGTGCGCGGGCCGTGTGGCTGGTGGGCGATCAGCCCCTCCACCTGAAGTCGGTGCTGAAAGACACGCCACTGTTCGACGCGATCCGCGACGTGCTCGCCAACGGTGGTGTGGTGACCGGCGTGGGGGGCAGCGCCGCGGCGCTGTGCGACCCGATGGTGGATCCGCGCGGTGGCGCCTTCACCCTCGGCTTGGGGCTGGTGGCCGATCTCGCCTTGGTGACCGAAGCCGAAACGTGGAGCCCCGAGCGTTTGCACCGCACACGCAAGCTGGCCAACACCGCGTTCGGCGTGTTGCGAACCACCGATGCCTTGGTGCGCACCAACGCCGGTTGGGAAACGGTGGGTGGCGCAGAGGTGCACGGCACCCTGCCCTGACCCAGCCCGGGCTAGCTCTCGGTGATGGTCACCGTGATGAGGGTCACTTCTTCGGTGGGGGTCTGCCCGTCGTCGCCACCTGCGAGCGCCAGGATGGCCTGCACCACGTCGAGGCCTTCGGTGACGTTGCCGAACACCACATAGGTGCCTTGGCCGTCGAGCACCGAGGTGGCGGGCCCACCCGAGAAGAACCACTGGCCACCGGCCGAGTTGGGCGCCCCCGTGCGGGCCATCGACAGCGAGCCCTCGGCGTAACGGAAGCCGGTGCCCTCATCGGGGATGGTGTAGCCGGGGCTGTCGGTGTTGGTGAGGCCGCCGCCCTGGATGATGTCGATGGACGGGTCGGCGCGGAAGATGACGGTGCCGTCGTAGTAGTGGTAGCGGGCGAGGGTGACGAAGTTGTTCACGGTGCCGGGCACGCTCATGTCGAGTTCCACCACGATGGTGCCCTTCGACGTTTCGAAGGTGGCCGTGTACTGCTTGGTGGGGTCGATGCACAGCTGCGGGGCATCGGCGAAGGTGCTCGTCTTCGGGCTGGAGCCATCGGCCTCGGGGCACTCGCCCGTGCCGTAGGTGAACTCGCTGATGGTGGGCGGAGGCGGCGGGGTGACGGCCTCCACCTCCACCACGAAGGTGAGCGCGTCGCCAGCCTGAATGATCGAGCCGGGCTGCGGGTTGTCGCCGTAGGCGAGGTCGGCCGGGATGTCGAGCTGGCGGGTGCCGCCGGCCTTGACGCCGATGAGGCCTTCATCCCAGCCCTGGATGACGTTGCCTTGGCCGAGCACCACGTCGAACGGGGTGGGCGAACCGAAGTTGCTGTCGAACTCTTCGCCGGTGGCCGACAGCACACCCACGTAGCGCACGCTCACCGTGTCGCCCGCTTCGGCGGGGTCGCCTTCGCCTTCCACAATGTCGGTGATGACCAGCTCGGTGGGCAGTTCCTCGGGCAGCTTCACCTCGGGCTTGGGCCGCACCAGCGTGGTCGACACGTCGACCGGCAGCGTGGTGCTGGCATCGAGTGAGGTAGACGTCGACGACGTGTCGTCGTCGTCGCCACCGAACAACACCAGCGCACCCACCAGCGCCACGACAGCGCCGAGGATGATGCCGATGCGCAGGCCGACCCTCTTGCTCTTCTGCTTGCGCGCCTGCTTGGCGAGCTCTTCCAGACGGAGCTGGCGGTTGGCCTTCTGACGTTCACGCTTGGCGGTTCCCACGAGCGGTGGAGGCTATCGGACAGCGTGCCGTCACAGGTCGGCAGCCCATTCTGCAAGGAACCCTCAAGTTCTTGACAGCCAGTGCCGATCTGCTCTGTCGATGAGGCGACGAGAACACGTGGGCGCACGCGCGCTGGCCGGGCTGGGGCTTGGCCTGTCGGTGGCGTACCTGGTGTGGCGCGCCGGATGGACGATGCACGACTCGCGGTGGTGGCTGGCCGCGCCGCTCTACGCCGTGGAGTTGACGGGCGTGCTCGGCGCGTTCGCGCTCGCTTGGGCGCTGTGGCCACACCCCGAACTGCCCGGCACGGGCAG
>DMQJ01000531.1:0-860 GCA_003455715.1 Acidimicrobiaceae bacterium
TGGCCGACGGGGTCATTCTCAATACCCGCTGCTCGATCGACCACGACTGTACGGTGGCCCCGTTCGCCCATGTCTCCGTCGGCGTCAGCACCGTCGGCGCGGTGCACGTGGGCCAGCGGGCGCTGCTGGGCGTGGGTGCCGCAGTGCTGCCCGGTGTGTCGATCGGTGCCGACGCGGTGGTTGGTGCAGGTGCCGTCGTGGTGGGCGACGTGGCGGACGGCTCGACGGTGGTCGGCGTTCCCGCTCGCCCGAGGCCTCGATGACTGCACACATGTCGAAACCGGCGACCGATGGGGTGCGTCGAGTGGTCGACGTCGCCGCCGCGCTCGTGGGCCTGGTGCTCACGGCGCCGCTGCTCGTGGTGGCCGGGCTCGCCGTTCGGATGCGGATGGGGGCACCGGTGCTGTTCCGCCAGCAGCGACTGGGTCGCGGTGGCACGCCGTTCACGCTGCTGAAGCTGCGGTCGATGCACCACCCGGCCCCCGGCAAGGAAGGCCCCGAGTGGGACCACCTCCGGCTCGGCCGGCTCGGTCGGCTGTTGCGAGCAAGCAGCATCGACGAGTTGCCGTCGCTGGTGAACCTGCTGCTCGGCCACATCACCCTGGTGGGGCCGCGCCCGCTGCCGGTGCACTACTGGGATCGCTTCACCGACGAACAACGTCGTCGCTTCGAGGTGAAGCCGGGCATCACCGGCCTTGCCCAAGTTGCCGGTCGCAACGCCGTCGACTGGCCCGAGCGGCTGGCCCTCGATGTGGAGTACGTCGACCGGCGCAGCCTGTGGCTCGACCTGCGGCTGGTGCTGCAGACGGTGCCCGTGGTGCTCGGCCGCCGCGGGGGCAACCAAGCTGATGGCGGCACGA
>DMQJ01000531.1:990-3144 GCA_003455715.1 Acidimicrobiaceae bacterium
CTGTGGCTCGACCTGCGGCTGGTGCTGCAGACGGTGCCCGTGGTGCTCGGCCGCCGCGGGGTCAACCAAGCTGATGGCGTCACGATGACCGAACTGCCGCCTCGATGACCGTCGGCCGGCCGCTTCCCCGTCGGAACCCTGCGCTGGAGATCGCCGAGTTCGAGGTGGAGTTCGTGGTGTACGACCCCGGCACCCAGCAGGTGCATCACCTGCGCGAACTCACCGCCGTGGTGTTCGACGCGTGCGGTGAGGCCGTGACGACGGAGGAGTTGGCGGCGGAACTGGCGGAAGCGATGCAGGTGCCGGTTGCCGACGCCGAACGCTCGGTGGTCGACACGGTCGACGTGCTGGCCCGCGCCGGGTTGCTGGCGGTCGACCCGCCCGCCGCGATGTCCACCGCCGTCGAGGCAGTGCGTGAAAGACTCGACGACGATGAGTGAGCCTGTCGCCCCGCTGTTGGTCGTTGTCGGTCAAGGGTATGTGGGCCTACCGCTGGCCATGCGTGCGGTACACCAGGGCTACCGCGTGGTGGGCTTCGACGTGTCGCCCGAGCGCGTCGCGTCGCTACGGGCCGGTGTGAGCTATGTGGGCGACGTCGCCGACAGCGAACTCCAGGCCGCCCTGCACCACGGCTACCTCCCCACCGACGACCCAGCGGCGCTCGCCGGGTTCGACGTCGCGGTGGTGAGCGTGCCCACCCCGCTGCGTGAACGTCTGCCCGACCTCTCGGCAGTGGAGGCGTCGGCTCGCACGCTCGGGCCGCACGTGCGCCACGGGTGCGTGGTGGTGTTGGAGAGCACCACATATCCGGGCACCACCGAAGAGTTGTTCGGCCCGCTGTTGGAGGCCGAGAGCGGCTTGAAGGCGGGGGTCGACTTCCACCTCGGTTACTCGCCCGAGCGCATCGACCCGGGCAACCCTGCCCACGGGCTGGTGAACACACCCAAGGTGGTGTCGGGCGTCAACGCCGAGTCGTTGGCCGCGGTGCAGGGCTTCTTCGATCGCATCGTGGATCGCACCGTTCCGGTCGGGTCGCCGGCCGAAGCGGAGATGGCCAAACTGCTCGAGAACACGTTCCGCCACGTCAACATCGCGTTGGTCAACGAGATGGCGATGTTCGCCCGCGAGTTGGGCATCGACATCTGGCGGGTCATCGACGCGGCGGCCACCAAGCCGTTCGGGTTCATGAAGTTCACCCCTGGCCCCGGGGTGGGCGGGCACTGCCTTCCGGTCGACCCGTCGTACCTGTCGTGGCGGGTCGAGCAACACCTCGGTCGGCCGTTCGAGTTCGTCGAGTTGGCGAACGAGATCAACGAGGGCATGCCGCTGCACGTGTTCGAGCGCATCAATTCGTTGCTCAACGACGAGCGCAAGCCGCTCAACGGCAGCCGGGTGCTGCTGCTCGGTCTTGCCTACAAAGCCGGCACCAGCGACTGGCGCGAGAGCCCCACGATTCCGTTGGCGGCCCGTCTGGCCCAGGCCCACGCCGAGGTGGTCGTGTGCGACCCGCATGTCGCCGCCGTCACGGTGACCGATCTGCCGTACCAGTTGGTGCCGTTCACCGCCGACGAACTCGGTCGGGCCGACATCGTGGTGGTGCTCGTGGAGCACCCCTCGTTCCAACCGGCGCTCATTGCTTCCTCGGCCCGCCTGGTGTTCGACACGCGCAACCTGCTGCGTGGCCACGAGTTCCGCGGCACCACGCTCTAACGCGGCGAGCGTTGGCGTCGGGTTGTGCCAGCCAACAGGCGGCTGTACGTCTCGAGGGTGATGCGGATGACGCGCTGTTGGTCGAACTCCGTTGCCGCCCGCTGTTGTCCGGCATTACCCATCCGGTCGCGCAGTCCCTTGTCGTGTGCCAGTCGTGCCACGGCTGCCGCCAAGGCCTCCGGGTCGCGGGCGGGTACGAGCAGTCCCGTCGAGTCGTGCACCACCACCTGCCTGCAGCCGCGGATGTCGGTAGCCACCACCGGAAGACCACTGGCGGAGGCCTCCATTGCGGCGCGGGGGAACCCTTCGCGGTGGGTGGCGGTGAGGAACACGTCCATCGCCGCGTAGCAGCGGGGCATGTCGTCGCGGCGGCCCACGAACCGCACGCCGTCTGCCTCAGCGGCGGCGAGCGCGCCAGCGTCGAGGCCGTCGCTCTTGTCGGGG
>DMQJ01000050.1 GCA_003455715.1 Acidimicrobiaceae bacterium
CGCACGGGCAAGTCGCCGCAGCGATTGCCTGCTCGTCGGCATGGCTGCCCGGCCGCGAGCGCACCAAGACCAACAACATCCGCGCCATCCACGAGATGCGGATGGCCATGCGCGAGATCGGTCGGCGCATGGTGGAGGCGGGGGCGTTCGACGAGATCGAAGACTTCGGCTTCGTCACCAAGGACGAAATGCCGCAACTGTTCGCCAACCCGTCGGCATTTGCTGCAGTGGTGCGTGAGCGTCGGGCGGAGTACTCCCGGCTCGAGCAGCTCGAGCCCCCGTTCGTGTTCGTCTGGCGTACGGACGGCCCCGACACCTGGCCGCGGCGTGATGCGGTGTCGGCAGATCGGCTGGGTGCGGGCGAGGTCATCGCGGGGATGCCGGGGTGCCCCGGTGCAGCGGAAGGCATCGCTCGCGTCGTGCTCGACTCCAACGACCCGTTCGCGCTGGAACCTGGCGACGTGCTCGTGGCACCCATCACCGACCCGTCGTGGACGCCGTTGTTCGTGCCGGCCGCCGCCGTCGTGGTCGACGTGGGCGCGCCGCTCAGCCACGCCATCATCGTCAGTCGCGAGTTGGGTATCCCGTGCGTCATCAGCGCAACCGGCGCCACCCGGCGCATCCCGCACGGGGCTCGGGTACGTGTCGACGGCAGCACCGGTGTGGTGACCATCCTCGAGGTGCCCGCTCCCGACTGACCCACGGCGACGCGTGCCTGGTCGGCAGGCATCGGGCTAACCTGCCGCACATGATTCGCAGGCGGGCGGCGCTGCTCGCGTCATTCTTGGTGGTTTCGGCGTGTGCGGGCGACAGCGGGGTGCGGTCCACGCAGTACGTACCACTCCCCGAGTATCCGTGGGACAACGACACGCCAGCGGTGCTCGCACCCGACCCCGACACCCGCATCGTCACGCTCGACAACGGGCTGGTGGTGTACCTCCGGAACAACGCTCAGCCAGGCGACAGTGTGGAGTTGCGGCTGGCAGTCAACGCGGGCTCCGGGGTGGAAGATCCCGACCAGTCGGGCGTGGCGCACTTCCTCGAGCACATGTTGTTCAACGGCACCGAGGAGTTTCCAGGCAACGAACTCATCGCCACGCTCCGGTCGTTCGGTATGGAGTTCGGTGCCGACGTCAACGCGTACACCTCCTACGACGAGACGGTGTACGAGCTCAACGTGCCCCTCGACGAGCCCGATGCCTTGGGAGTGGGGCTCGATGTGCTCGCTCAGTGGCTCAGCGCCGCCACCATCGACCCTGACGAAGTAGAGGCCGAACGCGGTGTGATTCTCGACGAGTACCGCATTCGCGACCAGACGTTGTCCGGCCGGCAGTTCGTCACCATCGCCGACATGCTGCTCGGCGGTGGCCCGTACGAAGGTCGTCAACCCATCGGAACGGCAGAGGCGATCGAGTCGATGACCGCCGAGCCGCTGCGACGCTTCTACGACGACTGGTACCGGCCCGACAACGCTGCCGTCATTGTTGTTGGCGACATCGATGTCGACGACGCCGAGGAGATGATTCGCGAACGCTTCGACGACATCGAGCCGCGCTCCACCCGCAGCGATCGTCCAGATCTCAGCCTCAGCCCGTATGCCGAAGTCGACGTACGAGTCGACAACGATCTCGACGCCACGGCGGCGGTGTTCGAACTCAACTGGCCGGCGCCGTCCTCCGACAACGCCGCCGACGTCGAGGGCGCTGAGCGTGACGGGATGCGGCGCAGCCTTGCGCTGCAGGTCGCCTTCGACATCGTCGCCACGCGTCTCAGCGACGATGTGCGGCGTGGCGATGCTCCGTTCTTCGCCGCAGGCGACGGCAACCTCGGGTTCGTTCGCGGTCTGACGGCGCCTGGGGTGTACGTGGTGGGGTCGCCGGAGGATGCCACTGATGCGGCCGAGGCGCTGACCGACGAGTTCGAGCGGCTTCGCCGATTCGGTATCCATCCGAACGAGCTCGAGCGGGCGATCGCCCCACTGCGTGCTGCCGCCGATGCCGATCTCGTGGGCCGCGAGACGCGCAGCGATCGAGAGTTCGCTGACGAGCTGGTGGCACATTTCCTCACCGGCGCGCCGATCGCCACCCCGCGCGACGAGCACCGCGAAATCACCCGCATCCTCAATGTGCTCAGCGTCGACGAAGTGGAAGCGGTGCTCGCCGAGCATCTGGCGACAGCAGCACCCCATCTCTATGTCAGCCTGCCCGACGACAGCGATGCACCCACCGCGGCGTCGCTGTTGGCTCTGCTCGAGTCGGCCGCCGAGCGCACCCTGGAAGCCCGGCCGCCTGCGCCCGAAGCGCCTGAGGCCTTGATGGAGGCGCCCGAGGCGGTGGAGGAGGATTCGTCAGAGCTGCTTGTTCGCGACGTGCGCTCGTCGTTCGACGCCGACATCCTCGAGTTCCCCAATGGCGCTCAGGTGGTGATCAACCCCACGAACCTGGTGGATGGCGAGGTCACACTGGTCGCCTGGAGCCCCGGGGGCGTGTCGCAGATGGACGAGGACGACGTGGTGGTCGCTCGGTACGCGACGGCGGTTGCTGAAATGAGTGGCATCGGCGACCTCGACGCGGTCGAAGCGGCGATGGTTCGCGAGTCGGCGCAGATGGAGCTCTTTCCCGTGATCACCCTGGAGGAGGAGTGGGTGACGGGTACGGCGAGCACCGACGACCTGGAGTTGGCACTGCAGCAACTGCACCTGTGGTTCGACGACCCGCAGTTCGATGAGGCGGCGTTGGAGGCACTCAAGGCCTCCGACCGGGCGCTGATCGAGTCGCCGGAGGCCGACCCCGAGTTGGCCTCCTATCTGGAGTTGCTCGACGCCCGGTACGGCGACAACCCGTGGTACGCGGTGCTGCCCACTCTGGAACAGCTCGACGACATCGACATCGACGACGTCGAGCGAGTGTTCACTGACCGCTTCGACAACCCACGAGACTGGGTGTTCGTCATCTCCGGCGACATCGATGAGGAGGTCGCGGCCGATCTCGCTCGCATGTACCTCGGGTCGCTCCGTGGTAGCGGACGCGCCGAGTTCTACGACCCGATCGACGCTCCGACGCCCGATGGCGTGGTATCGCGCGAAGTGCGTGCAGGAGTCGGCAACACCGCCATGCTCACGCTGCAGTTCGAGACGCCGAGCGAGTTCGACGACCTCGAGGAGACCCGTGTTCGGCTCCTTGACAAGGTGCTCGACATTCGTCTCACCGACGTCATCCGTGAGGAACTCAGCGCCACATACTCGCCCCGCAGCATGATCGGGTTCGGGTCGTACGGCGAGTCGGTGATGGTGTCGGTGATGGTGAGCGGCGACCCTGATGAGATGGACGCCATGGAGGACGCCATCCTGCGCGAGCTCGCCGACCTGGCCGAGAACGGCCCTACCGAGGAGGAGTTCGACGCCGCAGTCGCTGCCGTCGAGCGAGAGTACGGAGCTGGCGACAACGAGACCGTCGCATGGGGGCTGGTGGGCATCGCTTTCCAGCCGGGCTACCAGCGCTTCTATCTCGGCCGCAGTGCGGCGCTCTACGACGTGTCGGCCGACGACCTTGCTGAGTTCGCAACCAGGGCCATGCCCCTCGACCACTACATCCGGATTCTGCAGTTGCCGCGCTGATGCGCAAGCGCCGTTGCCGTCAGGCGGTAGGCGGTAGGCGGTAGGCGGCAGGCGCTAGGCGCCGTGAGCGTGGTCGCAGAGTCGTTCCTCGCCCTCAGGTATCTGGCCGGCCCCGATGCCTTCCAGCGCGGCGAACGGGCCGCACCGGTGCGGGGTGATCCACACGTGGATCATCGGTGCCGGGGCGAACTTCACCAGAGGGGCAGGGCAACTTCCGTCGGGGCGGGTGATACCCGCCACCTGCGGTGCTTCGGGATCGGCGGTGAAGCAGAGGTCGTCGTGAATGTGCCACTGCATGAGTGCACCGCCGATGTCGGGCACCTCGTCGAGCGACATCGTGTCGGGCAACATGTACATCGCGCTCACCAGCTTCTTCGATCCGTCGGGCTGGGGCTCGTACACGAGGCTCTCCGGGTAATCGGGGTCGAGCCAGACGTCGTCATTGATCCAGTCCCATTGAATGAAGTGCTCCGCGCCGGTGGCGGCGTCGCCGATGCTTCGGAACCCAGCTGCCTCGGCCACCCGATAGTCGGCCCACTTGGGGAGGCGCACCACGGTGATGGCCACCAGGTTCTCGGCAGCAGCCTGTTGCTCGGGGGTGACGCCAGGAATGCCACCGAGGTCGATGGGCTTGGTGGGGTCGTACGGCTTGGTCTCGACGGCTTCCTCACCATGGCCATGGCCGTGGTCGTGGCAGAGGTCGACTCGCTCCTCCTCGCTCACAGCGGCCTGTCCCATGCCCACGCCTTCGAGGGCTGCGAACGGGCCGCACTGGTGGGGAACGATCCACACGTGCACCATCGGGTTCTCGCCACCGGTGTTCACGCCTCGAACACATGAACCCGTGTCGCGCGTGGTGCCCACCACGCGGCGCTCACCGTTGACGATGTCCCAGCACAGGTCACCGTGGTTGTGCCAGGTCATCAGCGGCCCGGCGTACTCCGTGAGCGATGCATCGTCGGTGGGGCGAGCGCTGGCAATGAACATGGCCCCCGCCAGGACGCGCTGCTCGCCCTGCACGGTGTACACCAACGACTCGGGGTAGTTGGGGTCCATGAACTTGTCGTCGTTGATGTAGGCGTAGTTCACGAAGTGCTCTGACCCCGTGCCCGCGTCGCCGATGCTGCGGAACCCGTCGGCCTCGGCCGCTGCCGTGTCGGACCACTGCGGCAGCACCTCAAGGGTGAGCGCCGTGAGTGCCTCGGCTCGCTCCTGCTGTTCGGCCGATACACCGTCGACCCCGGAGAAGTCGATGGGCTGCGTGGGGTCCCACGGGCGGGGCCACGCTGGCACGGCATCGTCGGTTCCCGTCGTGTCGTGCGGGTGATCGTCGTCGTGTGGCACGGTGTCGCCGGTGGCGGTGGTGTCGTGGGGGTGGTCGTCGTCGTGGGTGTCGCCGTCGGCGCCGGCAGCGACGGAGTGGTCGTGGC
>DMQJ01000332.1:0-6885 GCA_003455715.1 Acidimicrobiaceae bacterium
GTCACCGCCGCCCCCCCCCCCCCCCGCGCCGCGGCCGCCGACGCGACCATCGACGACGACGCCCGCGCCAACCTGCTCGCCGAGGCCGCCACCGCCGCCCTGTGGTCGTTGCAGATGGACGAGTGTGAGCGTCTGGCGAACGAGGCGATCGCCACCGCTGAACGCGCCGGCTCGGCGAATGCACTTGCTCGTGCGCTGGGTGTGCTCTCGAGGCGAATGAACTTCGCGGGCCGCATCGACGAGTCGCGACGGTGTGCCGATCGCTGTCTCGAGGCAGCCGGTTCCGACCCCGAAGCACAGCGGGCCACGCCGCACCTCTACGCGGGCATGTCGTGGTGGCCGATCGATCCCATTCGCAGCGCTGCCACGTTCCAGGAGGGGATGCTGCGCGCTGAACGCCTCGGCATCGGTTGGGCAATGCCCGTCTACCTGCAGGCGATGGTGTCGGCCGCGTTCGACTCGGGGCAGTGGGACGACGCGATCACCCACTACGACACCGCCCGCGAACTGTTGGTGGAGATGGACGACCTCGACGAGCTGTCGATGGAGGCGCTGGTGGGCGTCGCCCGGTTCTTCCGCAACGAGCTTCCGGCCACCCGGGCCTCGTTGGCTCGCATGCTCGACACCGCATCCAAGCCGCAGGCGCGTGTGGGTGGAGAGATCTACCTCCGGTGGTTGGAGGCGCTCGTGGCGACGCACGACGGCCATCGCGCCGAGGGCGCCGACCTCCTGCTTGGTATCTCCGAACTCTGCGACGCCATCGGAGTGCCACACGTGCAGCTTCCGTTCCTCGCCGACGCAGTGGTCTGGGGGCTCGGAACGCAGCACCACGAGCGCGCGGTCCAGCGCTCAGAAGCCGCCGCTCAGCTGGCGACGCTGGCCGGTCGGCCCATCCATCGGGCGACCGCGCTCCGCTGCAGGGCTGCCGTGCGCAACGACCACCGTGACGCGATGGCCGCCGTGGAAGAACTCCGCCCAACAAACCACCGCTTCGACCTGGTGCTCGCGTGCGAGCAAGCAGCACTTTCTGCCGCGACGGATGGGCGCACGGCGCTCGCCAGATCATCCGCCGAAGAAGGCATGGGCGTGGCCGAGCAGATGGGGGCCGGGCTGCTGGTCCGCCGGCTCCACTCGGTGCTGCGCGCAGCCGGCGGCGGCCGAGGCGTGAAAGGACCCCGGCAGCGGCCGTCACATGGCTGGGAGAGCCTCACGGAGATGGAACTGCAGGTCGTGGCCCTGGTAGCCGAGGGTCTCACCAATGCTCGCGTCGCCGAGCGGTTGTACGTGTCGCGTCGGACGGTGGAGACCCACCTCGTGCACATCTACAGCAAGCTCGCCCTCGGCTCGCGCCGCGCGCTCATCGACGAGGCAACGGCACGAGGGCTGGCGTTACCTCGGTAGACGCGCCCACAACGGCAGCAGCCGGGCCCTGAGGCCCGGCTGCGGTGGTCGATTCGGAAGCTGACGCGTCAGCTGCCGGCGACGGGTTGGGCGTCGTCGGCGCCCAACTCGAACTTCACGTACTCCTCGCCGGTGTCTTCCCAGTCTTCGAACTGGATGACGTTCATCTCCTCGAACTTGTGGCGCAGCCACTTGTCGTTGCGGTCGAGCAGGCCGAGCTTCTTGCAGTTGGGCACGATCTTGCTGAAGAGCATGCTCTGGAACACGCCACGGGTGGGGTCGGCCAGCACCAGCGGGATGATGTCGCGGGTGTTGATGCCCATACGGTCCCAGACTTCCTGCTGCATGAAGCGGTCGCGCATGCGGATGGCGGCTTCGAAGGCGAACTCCTGGCGGTCTTTGATCTCCGCATCGGTCATGCCGTCGTAGACCTCCTTCAGGCTCAGCACCCCGAACGCCACGTGACGGGCTTCGTCGCTCATCACGTAGCGGAGGAGCTGCTTCAAGAGCGGCTCGTTGGTGAACTGGTGCAGGAAGCCGAAGGCCGCAAGCGCCAGGCCCTCCACCATCACCTGCATGCCGAGGTAGGTCATGTCCCAGCGGGCATCGTGCACGATGTCGTCGAGCAGCATTCGCAGGTGGGCATTCACCTGGTACTCGCCGCCGAGCTTCTCCTGCAGGTAGCGGGCGAACACCTCCACGTGGCGGGCTTCGTCGACCACCTGGGTGCTGGCGTACAGCTTGGCGTCGTACCACGGCACGGTCTCGGTGATCTTGGCGGTGCAGATGAGCGCGCCCTGCTCGCCGTGAAGGAACTGGCTGAGGGTCCAGTTGCGGCTCTCGATGCCGAACTGCAGCCACTCCTTGTCGCCCCACTTGGCAACCGGGGTACCGATGTACACGTCGGGCTGGAGGCCCACACCCAGCATCGCCTGGTCTTCGGCCACCGACTTCTCCACGTCGACATCGGTGTCCCACGGCAGATCAGTAGTGCCGTTCCACTGACCGGTCTTGGCCTTCTCGTACAGCTTGCGCAGCGCAGGGCGGGCAAGGCTGTAATCCCACGAGAAGATCGAATCGGCGTCGTTCTTCACCACGTGCTCGATCTCGTTCGGGTCGACCACGGGTACGGCCAGGATGGCATCGACGTCGTTGATCTCGGCGCGGCCGATGATCTCCTCGTTGGAGTTGTGGGTAACGGTCATGGGGGTCAGCTCCTGATGAGTGAGGCCGCAAAGGCCGGGATGATGAAGGTACGAATGAACAGCCGAGCCGAGTCGGCGTCGGCGAAATCGACGTGATCGGAGGGGGCGAGGAAGTAGCTGATGACGAGACGAGCCAGCAGCTCGACGAGGCGGGCACTCTCGGGCCGCGGCAGGAAGGGATCCACCAGCGGAACGATGAACAGCGTGGCGACCCGAATGATGCGCGGCAGACCGTCGACGGTGAGCTGCCCCAGCGTGTCGCCGGGCTCGGAGGCCAGCATGACGGCCAAGTGCTGGTCGTTACGCAACTCGTGCGTGGCCGACACGACGGTGCGGGTGAGCAGTTCCTCCAGGTCGTCGACGCCCTCGAGGTGGGCAAGCAGCCGGGTGAAGAAGTCTTCGATCTCCTGCAGCCGCAACGCATCGAACAGCACGTCCTTGCCGCCGGGGAACATGCGGTAGAGCGTTGCCCGCGACACACCCGCCTCCGACGCGATGTCGTCGATGGTGACCTTCTCGATACCCCACCGCTCGCAGCACACCTTGGCTGCGTCGAGCACGCGGCGCTCGGTCGAGAGGGGGGGCTGCGGGGACATGAAGTGAGACACTAAGACGAAATCTGTCTCAGTGTCAAGGCACCCTCACTCGGCATACCGAATCCTGATGAAACCGGTCAGGTTTCCTTCACCGGTGGTAGCCTCCGAGCGCCAGTGTGAACAACTGCAAGGAGCCATCACCCATGAAGCGATCCATCATCGCCACCGCTGCGGCCGCGAGCCTGCTGCTCGTCGCTTGCGGCGACGACGAGAACGACGCCGCCGACACCACGGCTGCGCCCACCACCACGGCCGCCCCCGTCAACGACTACGAGCTGTCGCAGGTGGAGGTCAATGCCGAGGCCGCCGCCTGCGCCGAAGGCAAGACCCTGGAGGCCGGCGCGCTCACCATCGCCACCGGCGATCCGGCGTTCCCGCCCTACGTCATCGACGACGCCCCTGAGAGCGGCCAGGGCTTCGAGGCCGCACTGGCCTTGGCGCTCGCCAAGGCCATGGGCTTCGAAGGCGAGACCGTCAGCTGGGTGCGCACCTCGTTCGACACCGCTGTTGCTGGCAGCGAAGCCACCAACGACTTCAACCTGCAGCAGTTCACCATCAACGACGAGCGCAAGGCAGTGGTGTCGTTCAGCGACCCGTACTACACCGCCAACCAGGCCGTGCTCGGCGCCATCGACGGCCCGGCCGCATCCATCACCTCCATGGCCGACCTG
The DNA here is from genome assembly GCA_003455715.1 of Acidimicrobiaceae bacterium. GTDB lineage: Bacteria > Actinomycetota > Acidimicrobiia > Acidimicrobiales > Ilumatobacteraceae > UBA668. The sequence continues at coordinate 3,874 of DMQJ01000332.1, forward strand.
AAGGGCCTGAAGCTGGGCGCTGCCGCTGGCACCACCAGCCTGCAGTACATCCTCGAGGTCATCCAGCCCGACGCCGAGCCGTTCGCGTTCAATAGCAACGCCGATGCCGCCACCGCGCTGGGCAACGGCCAGATCGACGCCATCATCTCCGACCTGCCGACGGCCATCTTCTGGGCGGCTGCCGGTTCCGAGTTCGGTGGCATCGACAACACCAAGGTGTACGGCCAGTTCCCCCTCGGCGACCAGGGTGGCGACCAGTGGGGTCTGCTGTTCCCGCTCGACAGCCCGCTGGTGGAGTGCGTCAACCTCGCCCTCGCCGGCCTGGTGGAAGCCGGTCAGCTCGAGCAGATCACCGAACTGTGGATGACCAACTACACCGAAGCGGCACTGCTGCCGGAGAGCTGAGCCTCTAGTCTCAACGGCCATGACGAACGAAGAGGGCGCCGACGCAGTGTCGGCGCCCTCTCGCGTTCCGGGGCTGACGCGCCGTGAAGTCTGGCTGCGCCGGCAGCGGCGACGCGGCATCCTCATCGCTTCGGTGTCGACGGCTGTCGTGCTCACCGTGGCCGTGGTGGGCATCACGTCCGCCAGCGGTTGGCCGCGGGTGAAGCAGTTGTTCTTCAACGGCGAGCGCTTCAAGAAGGACTTCCCTGAGATCCTCGGCTACCTGTGGGTCGACATCAAACTGTTCCTGCAGTGCATCCCGTTCATCCTCATCTGGGGCATGACCATCGCCCTCTGCCGCAACGCTCGCACCCCGGTGCTGTTTCCCTTGCGGGCGTTCGCCGCGGCCTACACCGACATCTTCCGCGGCATTCCTGTGGTGCTCACCATCTATCTCATCGGCTTTGGCGTTCCCGCGCTCGGCCTGTGGGAGGGTGAGATTCGCTTCCTCGGCCTCGGCGGCGACGTGCGTTCGGTGTACCTGTGGGGCCCGGTGGCACTCATCCTCTCGTACTCCGCATACGTGGCCGAGGTGTTCCGTTCGGGCATCGAGGGTGTGCACGAAAGCCAGCGAGCGGGCGCCCGGTCACTGGGCCTCTCGCAACGGCAGACGCTGCACCACGTGGTGCTACCCCAGGCGGCTCGCCGGGTGGTGCCGCCGCTGATGAACGACTTCCTCTCGCTGCAGAAAGACGTTGCCCTGCTGAGCTTTCTCGGCATCATCGACGTGTTCCGCCGGGCCCAATCCATCAAGGACCTGCGCGGCAACTACACGCCCTACGTGGTAGCCGCCATCATCTTCCTCTGCCTCACCGTCCCGCTCACGCGATTCGTGGATTGGTACACCGCCCGGCATCGGCGTCGCACCGGGGGCACGGTGGTGGCATGAGCCCCAAGGTGTCCATTCGCAACGTTCGCAAGTCGTTCGGCACCAAAGCCGCCCGGCGAACCGTGCTGCACGACGTGTCGTTGGAGATCGGCGAGCACCAGGTGGTGTGCCTCATCGGCGCCAGCGGCTCGGGCAAGAGCACGCTGCTGCGGTGCATCAACATGCTCGAGCCGGTCGACGATGGCGAGATCTGGCTCCACGGACCCGACGGGGCCATCGACCTGGCCGAGCCGGGCCTCGACCCCGATCCCATCCGCCGACGTATCGGCATGGTGTTCCAGAGCTACAACCTGTTCCCGCACATGAGCGTGCTGCGCAACATCACGCTCGCCCCCACCAAGGTGCTCGGCAAGAGTGCTCCCGAGGCGCACGCCACCGCCATGGAGTTGCTCGGTCGCCTCGGCCTCGCCGACAAGGCGGCGGCGTACCCCGACCAACTCAGCGGTGGCCAGCAGCAACGGGTGGCCATCGTGCGCGCCCTGGCGATGCAGCCTGAACTGATGCTGCTCGACGAAGTCACCGCCGCGCTCGACCCGGTGCTGGTGGGCGAGGTGCTCAACGTCATCCGCGACATGCGCAACGACGGCATGACCATGGTGCTGGCCACCCACGAGATGGGCTTCGCCCGCGAAATCGCCGACCTGGTGTGCTTCCTGAAGGACGGCGTCATTCTGGAGGCCGCCCCGCCCGCGCAGCTGTTCAGCGAGCCGCGGCACGCCGAGACCCGCGACTTCCTCGCCCGGGTCATCGCGTCCGGCCGTCTCTAAACAAGCTGCTGCTCGGCCAGGCCGCGCCGATGGCTCAACCGTCGTCGCCGGTGCGGCCGCTGGCGACGCCGCACACCAACTCGCGGTGCAGGCACAGCGCCACTTCACTCTCCAGCTTGGCCTGATCCCAACCGTTCATGAAGTCGGCGTGGCCGGTGAGCAGGCCTCCGCTGGCCAGCACGAGGCCGTCGGTTGGCCCGTTCACCGGATACTCGACGCTGAACTGCAGTTGCGGGATGTGGACCGGATAGCCCTCCGGGCACTGCCCTCGCGAGCTGTAGGCGACGTGCCCGTAGTGGTCGGGGCTGTCGAGCCGTGTGCCGTCCCAACAGTCGGGGAACGTCACCACCAAACGCAGGAAGCGACCCTCGGGGCACTCGGGCGGCAGCACCGCTCGCTCGATGCCTGCCCCGCAGGTCCAGGCGACGATGCTCACCGGTTGCTCGCTGGCGGCACCCGGATTTCCTGCCAGCATCACCAGACCCGGCGGGTACGCCTGCACCGACGTCGGCTCAACCTCAAGGCCGGGGCGGTAGTAGGCGGTGCTCTTCGTGGGGGTGAGCGGTTGACCGTCGCGCAGCAGCATCGGCACCCAGTAGGCCGCGTGGTCGAGGGGTTGGTCGCAGGTCGTCTCGGTGCCCAACAGGTCGGATGGACGGGTGGACGCGTCGACCTCGGTACTGCCGAAGAAGGCATGCAAGTGGCTCATACCCGGCTGGTCGGGAAACACGATGGGGTCGTCGGGGGCAGCGTGGCTGAAGCCGCACTCGACCACGAACTGCGCCTGCGTGCCCTGCGGCCCGGCGATGGGCCGGTCGGGGGGGGCGGGCGGGCCGACGGCCGCCGCGCTCGGGGGGGCCGGGCGGTCGGGCGGGCGGGGGGGGGGGGGGGGGGTGGGGGGGGCGCGCCCCC
>DMQJ01000332.1:7010-12878 GCA_003455715.1 Acidimicrobiaceae bacterium
TGGGCCGGTCGGGTTGGCCGATCGAGCCAGCGCCGTCGCTGCTGTGGGCGCCGTGCTCGTGGGTGTCGTCGGCACAACTTGCCGACGACGCCAACACGAACACCGCGACCAGGCAACGCGCGGCACGGGCTCGCATCAGGCCAACCAGCGGTCAGGCGGTCTTGGCAGGAACGGTGATGGCGTCGATGTCGATCGGCGCCGGCAGCCCCACTGCCGGGCTGGCAGGCGCACTGGCCGCATCGGGCATGTTGTCCTGCGGCTCGAGGTCGGGCAGCGGTGCCGTCTTCCAGTCCACCGACGGCGGGTGCTCCTCGGCGAGCCAGGCGAAGATGTCGTAGGTGCCAGCGGCAGCCCAGTCGCCCGTACCCTCTGCGTCGCACGGAGCGAGCGTCTCCAAGTCGGCGGGGGCCGTCGCCGCCGCAGAGCCGAACACGTTGCCGGCGAAGCAGTTGTTCATCGTGGTGATGTCGATCGCGGCGGGCGCCATGATGATGTCGTACTGACGGTGCTCGCTGAGCTCGTTGCCCACCACCCGGTTCTCGTACGACTCCCAGATGATCGCGCCCTCGGGGTCGACGGGGCGGATCTGCTTGGCTTCATCGCAGGTGAGCTCCCACTCGTCGGTGGTGGGCAGTTCGTCGTTGGGATCTTCTTCCAAGAACGGCACCAGCGCGATGCCAGCCTTGTCGTGGTCCCAGATCTGGTTGCGCTCGATGGTGTTGCGGATGCCACCGGCCACGACGATGCCGTTGCCCATGGCCAGCAGTGCCACGTCGATGGCCGGGGTGTCGGGCTGGTTGTTGGAGTAGATGAGGTTGCCGACGATCGTCGTCTCCCGCTCGGGGTAGCAGAGTTCGTAGCTGCCGCTGTTGGGCACCACACCCGCACGGTTGAAGCGGAACACGGAGTTGACGATGAAGAGGTCGCCGCCCGAGTTGGTGCCCGAGTAGCCAAGGCCGTTGTGCTCGCTGACCACATCGGTGATGACCGTGTTGCAGGGGTAGCAGTTGCCGATGTAGATGCCGGCGTCGGGGCTACCTGCCGCGTAGATGTGGTCGAGTTGGCCGTTGATGCTGTCGAAGGCGTACACGCCGTAGTCGCCGGTGCGATAGGCGGTGAGGTACGAGCCCCGGTAGCCGTCGGAACCGGTCCAGAAGAACCCGTTGGCCGTGTAGTTGATGGCCGTCATGTTCTCGACGGTGACGCCCTTGGCGCCGAGCACGCGGATGCCATTGTCGAGTTCGAAGTTGCCGTCGAGCACCACCTCGTTGCGGTCGAGGCCGCGAATGGTGATTTCGTCGGTGACCACGTTGACGGCCTCGTTGTAGGTGCCGGGGGCGATGAGGATGAGATCGCCGGGCGCAGCGGCATCGACGGCGGCCTGAATGGTGGCGAAGTCGTCGGGCACGTTGAGCACGCCATCGGCGCCACCTTCGGTGGTGTCGGGTGCAGGCATCGAGTCGGTGACGGGCGGGCCGTCGGTGCCGACCGGGCTCGTGTCGGGTGCTTCGGTGCCGGGCGTGGTGGTGTCGGCGGCTTCGTCGTCGCCACCGCATGCGGCGAGCAGCGCCACCGCGATAGCCGCGGCAATGGTCTTCTTCATCGGTTGATTCCCCCTGTTACCCGTTCCGGCCTCACGGCTCGGTGACGATGATGGTGCCGAACATACCCGCTGTGGGTGTGCCGTGAATGGTGCAGTAGTACACGTAGGTGCCCGGAGTGGTGAAGACGTGCGAGTAGCGGTCGCCTGGGCGGAAGTCTTCGAGTTGCACCCCCCACGAGGTGGTCTCGAGGTCGCCCTCGGGGATGACGTTGTGGTCGTTACGCCCGTTGTTGAACCACTCCACCTCGGTGCCCGCCGTGATGGTGACGGTCTGCAGGATGTAGTTGTTGTCGAGCGCGAGCACTTCCTCCACCACCCCGTTGGCCGGATAGGTGATCGGCGACGCCGTGGTGCTGGCCGCGGCGGTTTCGACCGTCGAGTCGCCGACCGTTGTGGTGACATCGGACCGCTCCTCACCCCCGCACGCAGCCATGCCGGCCAGGCCCGCCATCGCTGCTGCCGCCACCATCACCCGAGTTGTTCCGCGCATCACGCCGGGCAACCTAGCGCGGCGGGCCATCGGCGAAGAAGGTCCGGTTGCAGTCGCCCGTGCCCCTCCCCGCGTTAGCCTGCGCCGATGCCTTCTGCCACCACTCCGTCGCCCTCGGCACGGCAAGCGGTGTTGGTGCTGTCGATGTCGTTGTTCGTCATCGGCACCATCGGATCCAACGTCGGCCCGGCCTGGGTCGACGAGCGCCCTGCGGTGGTGCTCGCCATGTCGTCGCGAAATCGCAACCTGCTGGGCTCCGTGCCGTACATCGACATCCTCCCGTATGCAGCCATTGGGTTCGTGCGGGTGATGATCGCCGCGGTCGCCCTCTACTTGCTCGGGCGCTGGTACGGCGACACCGCCATCCGCTGGGTGGAGGGCCAGGTGGGCCAACTGCCGGCGATCTACCACTGGTTTCAGACCGCCGTCGACAAGGCCGGCTGGCTGATGGTGGTGCTGATGCCCGGCAGCAACTTCGTGTGTCTCATGGCCGGCCATCGACGCATGCGGCCCGCCCTGTTCGTTCCGCTGGCGGCAGTGGGTACCGCCATCAAGCTGGCCGTGCTATGGCTGGGGGGTAAGCAGTTCGAGGACGAAATCGTCAGCGTTCTCGAGTTCATCGATCGCTACCAGTGGTGGATCGTCGGCGGACTGTTCGCCATCACCTTCCTGCAGTCGGCCAACAAAGTGCGCACCTCGTTGCCCGAGGTGCTCGACGAGATCGAAACTCCCGACGGCGTGGTCGAGCCGCACGTGCCGCATCACCGTCACTTCGAGGTCGGCCACACGACGGAATCAGAGCCGAGGGCGCCCGGTAGCGATCAGGCCTGATAGAACCTGTCGCCTATGGCTACCACTGCACTTGGGGGCAACCCCGTCCACACCGTCGGCGAACTCCCCGAAGTGGGTGCGCCGAGCCCGTCCATCGCTCTCACCAAGGGCGACCTCAGCGAACTCACCAACGCCGACCTCGCCGGCAAGCGGGTCGTGCTCAACATCTTCCCCAGCGTCGACACGGCCGTCTGCGCCACCAGCGTGCGCAAGTTCAACGAACTGGCCTCCAGCCTCGACAACACCGTGGTGGTGTGCGCCGCCGCCGATCTGCCATTCGCGCTCAACCGTTTCTGCGGCGCAGAGGGCCTCAGCAACGTGGTGACGGGGTCGTCGTTCCGCAGCGACTTCGGCCAGGCCTTCGGCGTCACCATGGCCGACGGCAAGCTGGCCGGGCTGCTGGCTCGCGCAGTGGTGGTGCTCGACGAGCAGGGCAACGTGGTACACAGCCAACTCGTGCCCGAGATCGCCCAAGAACCCGACTACGACGCCGCCATCGCTGCGCTGGGCTGAGCCCGGTTCACACGCCGAGCATCGGCTCGAGCCCGAGGGTAAGCCCGGGGAACTCGGCAATGCGCGTGCATGCCAACACCACACCGGGCATGAAGCTGGTGCGGTCGTAACTGTCCTGGCGGATGGTGAGCGTCTGCCCCTCCGTGCCCAGAATCACCTCCTGGTGCGCCACCATGCCGCGCATCCGCACGGCATGGAGGTGGATACCGGCAGGACCCACACCGCCGCGGGCCCCGTCGAACACGACCTGTTCGGTGGGGTCGGCGGCCCACTCTCCCTTCGCTGCCGCCATGCGACGGGCCGTGGTGACTGCCGTACCGCTGGGCGCGTCGATCTTGCGGTCGTGATGCAGTTCGATGATCTCCGCCGTCTCGAAGAACGGCGCGGCCAACTCGGCGAATCGCATCATCAACACCGCGCTGACAGCGAAGTTGGCGGCGATGAGACAGTTGCTGCCGGTGAACTGGCGGCGGAACGTGTCGAGGTCGTCGTCGGTGAAGCCGGTCGTGCCCACCACCGCATGCATCCCGTGATCCGCCAGCCAGGGCAGCGTGACTCGTGCGGCCGACGCGACCGTGAAGTCGACCACCACCTCACACTCAGCGTCGGCGAGCGCCTGCAGGTCTGCGGCCACGGTGAGTCCGTGCACCACTTGGCCCACCGCGAAGGGGTCGACAGCCGCCGCCAACTGCAGGCGGACGTCGGCGGCCACGGCGTCGCACACCGATGCTCCCATTCGACCTCGTGCACCCACCACGCCGACCCTGATTGCGCTCATGGGCGATGACCGTACTCCCGGTCGAGTGCGCTAGAACAACGAACATGGCAAGCTTCTTCGACAAGGCAAAAGAAAAGGCCCAGCAGCTGGCGGCCACGGCCAAGGAAAAGGTCGACGACTTCAAGGACAACCGCAAGGCCGATGACCTGCTCGACGACCTCGGCCGCATCCTCTACCGCCAGCGCACCAACCGAGGCGAGGCCGGCGACGAGGCGGCCATCGCCGAACTGGTGACCGCGCTGCAGGCGTTGGAGGCCGAGGGTACGCCCGTTCTGGGCACCAAGGAAGAGCGCGAGCAGCAGAGCAACCTGCCCCCGCCCGAGGCGCCGCTGCCCCCACCGCAGGCCTAATCGGCCCACGCCCGCTCAGTGCGGGCCGACGGTGACGGTGATGGTGGGTGTTGCCAGAACGTCGGCGATCACGCGGCGAACGTCGTCGTGGGTCACTGCGGCCCAGCGAGCCACTTGGTCGTCGATGGGGCGCACCTCACCGGTGGTCACCAACTGGCCTCCGGTGCGCGACATGCGCGCCCCGGTGTCTTCCAGGCCCAACTCGAACGCTCCGGTGAGATAGCCCTTGGCCACATCGAGTTCGTCGTCGGTGATGCCCTCGGCGGCCAACAACTCAAGCTGTTCACGCAGCAACCCCGTCACCTCATCGGCGTGCTCGGGCTGTGTGCCTGCGTACATCTGGAAGGCGCCGGCATCGGCGTACGCGGAGATGCCGGAGTAGACGCTGTAGGCCAGCCCCCGCCGTTCGCGAATCTCCTCGAACAGGCGGCTCGACAGGCCACCGCCGAGCACGTGGTTGGCCACGTCGAGCGCCTCGCGCCGTTCGTCGCCTCGCGCCACGCTGCGACCGCCGACCACGATGTGTACCTGCTCGCTGGCGTCGTCGAAGGCAACATCGGCGCCCATTGGCCCGGGCAGGTCGCGAGCCGGGCGAACTCCCCCACCGGGCACACCGGCAAACGCCGACGACACGACCTCCACCATTGCGTCGTGCTCCAACGGCCCGGCCACTGCAACCACCATGGTTTCAGCTCGGTAGTGAGTGGCGAAGAACCCGCGCACGTCGTCGGGGGTGATGGCGCGCACATGCTCGCGGTCGCCCGCTGGGTCGCGGCCCAGACCGTGCCCGGCGAAGAGCGAGGCAGCGAAGAGCCGGTGAGCGACCTCGTCGGGAACGTCGTCGTCCATCGCCAGTTCCTCAAGGATCACCTGCCGCTCGCTGTTCACATCGTCGTCGCGCAGCGCAGGTCGGCTGAGCACCTCGCCCAGCAACTCGATGCCGAACGACGCATGGCGCGCGGGCAGACGGCAGTAGTACGCGGTGTACTCCCGGCTGGTGAACGCATTGAAGTCGCCACCTAGGCGGTCGACGCCGCGGGCGATCTCCTGCGCCGACCGTTGTTCGGTGCCTTTGAACAGCAAGTGCTCCAGGAAGTGGCTGACCCCCGCCACCTGGGCAGGTTCATCGCGCGACCCCACGGCGACCCACGCGCCGGTGGCCACCGACAACGCGCCAGGCACGCGTTCGGTGGCCACCGTCAGCCCGGAATCGAGCGTGGTGATGCGAAGGTCGGAGCGGGTCACCGGTGACGGCGGCGGCCACCACGGTCGCCACCCCGGCCACCACGGTCGCCGCGATCCC
>DMQJ01000335.1:0-2728 GCA_003455715.1 Acidimicrobiaceae bacterium
AAGGGCAGCGGCGGCGGTTCACGCCAGTGGGCGTCTCGCGGCGCCGGCCGCACCGGGGCCATCGCCCGGCCGGGTGAGCCGAAGAAGAGCACCGAGAAGACCCTCGGCGGCGAGCAGGTGGAGGGCCGTCAGGCCGTACGCGAACTGCTCATTGCGGGCAAGCGCAAGGTGCGCGAGATCTGGGTGGCCGGCCGCACCGACGAAGCCCCGCTGGAAGAGAACGAGGTGGTGGGCGACATCATCGAGATCGCCCGCACCATGCGCGTGCAGGTCACCCAAGTGGCCCGCAAGCGGCTCGACATGCAGGCCCGCAGCGAAGCACCGCAGGGTGTCATCGCGTTCGCTGCTCCGCTGCCGGAAACCGACCTGGGCGACCTGCTGAAGCGCCGCGCCGGCGACCCCCCGTTCCTCGTCGCCGTCGACGGTGTCACCGACCCCGGCAACCTTGGCGCGCTCCTGCGCTGTTGCGACGGTGCCGGCGTGCACGGCGTGATCATCCCCCGCCATCGGGCGGTGCACATCACCCCCACCGCTGCGAAGTCGGCCGCCGGGGCAGCCGAGCACGTGCCCATGGCGCTGGTGGGCGGGCTCCCCGCCGCGCTGGCCCGGGTGAAGGAGGCCGGCATCTGGGTGGTGGGCCTCGACGACGAAGCCGATCGCAGCCTGTTCGACCTGGCCGACCTAGCCACCGACGGCATCTGCCTCGTGCTCGGCGCCGAAGGTGCAGGCCTGTCGCGTCTGGTGCGCGAGCGGTGCGACCTCATCGTGAGCATCCCCATGCGCGGCCGGCTGAGTTCGCTCAACGTCAGCGCCGCCGCGGCCTTGGCCACCTACGAGGTGGCTCGCCACCGGGTGCGCTGACCCGTGCGTCGCCTCGTCGACGCGGTGTGCCCACCGCGGCTGGGGCGCGACTTCCGGTTCCTGCTCGCGTCGTCGTGGGCCACCAACCTCGCCGACGGCATTTCGCTCGCCGCCGGGCCGCTGCTGGTGGCCTCCGCCACGTCGAACCCTCTGCTCGTTGCCATGGCGGCGCTCCTGCAGCGACTGCCGTGGCTGCTGTTCGGTCTGTACGCAGGGGTGGTCGCTGATCGCGTCGATCGACGTCGCCTCGTTGCTGCTGTCGACGCCGCCCGCGCCATGGTGCTGGCCGTGCTGGCCGTCACCGTGATGACCGGCGCTGTCAACGTCGCGGTGGTGTTGGCGGCGATGTTCCTCATCGGCACCGCAGAGGTGTTCGCCGACGTCACCTCCTCGACGCTGCTGCCGATGGTGGTGCCGCAGAACGATCTGGGGGTCGCCAACGCTCGCCTGATGACCGGCCCGATGGTGCTCAACGAGCTGATCGGGCCGCCACTCGGCGCAGCGCTCTTCGCGCTCGCCCAATGGGGCGCCGTCTCGGTGCAGGCGGCGACGGTGGCACTCGGCGCGGCATGCATCAGCCGCATGGCTGCCACCCGACCGGAGCGTCACGACGCCGATGCGCCCATGCGCCAGCAGGTGCGTGAGGGCCTGCGGTGGCTGTGGGGCCACCGCCCGATGCGCACGTTGGCGATCACCGTCCTGGCGTTCAACATCACGTTCGGGGCGGCATGGGCGGTGCTGGTCCTGCTCGCCAAGCAGCGGCTGGGGCTCGGCCCGGTGGGGTTCGGTCTGTTGTCGGTGGCGAGTGCCGTTGGCGGCCTCGCGGGCATGGCCGCCTACGAACGGCTCGAGCGGCGCATCGGAGCGGGGTGGATCATGCGCGCCGGGTTGGTGGTGGAAACCGTCACCCACCTCACCCTCGCCATCACCACCCTGCCCCTGGTGGCGGGAGCCATCCTGTTCTGCTTCGGGGTGCACACCGCGGCGTGGGGCGCCACCAGCAACGCGGTTCGCCACCGTTCGGTGCCAACGGAGCTACAGGGCAGGGTGGGCAGCATCTACCTGCTGGGCATGATGGGCAGCCTGGTGGTGGGAAGTGCAGTGGGTGGCGTGACGGCCAACGTGTGGGGAGTCACCGCCCCGTTCTGGTTCGCGTTCGTCGGTTCGCTGCTCATTCTGCTGGCCATCTGGCGAGAGTTGGCCCGCATCGCGGATTGAGTATCCATCTACTCACGACAGCGGGACTGCGTGACGCGAGACTGGCCGACATGACACGTACACCGTTCACCACCGCCCGTCTCCGCCGTACCGCCGCCGTTGGCGCCATCGCCGGAGCAGCCCTGCTGAGCGCCTCACCCGTCTCGGCAGGCCCAATCCAGTTTCCCCCGCCGTCGTACGACATCGACTTCTCGTGCGATGAAGAGGGAGCGTTCCTGCTCGTCGAAGTGATCGATGAGGACACATACCGCTACGACGTGTATGTCGACGAAGAGTTGGTGATCGATTTCGAGAGCGACCCCGACGGCACCCCGTGGGAGTTCGGCCCGTATCCCGACGGCTCCGACCTGTTCGTGGAGATCTACTGGTACACCAGCCCCGAGTCGGAGACGGCTGCGCTGTTGGCCGATGGCATGCAGTTGCTCGACTGCACGCCCGACGACAGCGTGCCGGTGAGCGAAGCCCCAGAGGAAGAGGGCAGCGGCCCCACCCTGCCGTCGACCGGTGGCAGCAACAGCACCCTGGTGGTCACCGGGCTGGCCCTGCTGGCGGCCGGTGGTGCCCTGCTGGCCACCCGCCGGCGCCCGCGCTCGGCCTGACCAACGCTGCTGCAGTTTCCGTCGCCGGGCCGACCGTGTCAGTGAACACG
>DMQJ01000335.1:2933-3228 GCA_003455715.1 Acidimicrobiaceae bacterium
GTGTCAGTGAACACGGTCGGCCCGGCGTCTACGTAGTGTGGGCACAGCACTACCATCCGTCGCCATGGGCGCAATCAAGCGGCGGGCTGGTGTGGCCATGCTGGCCGTCGTCGCCCTGTCGGCCGGGGTGAGTGGCGCAGCGGCACCGGTGTCGCTGCCGGGCGTCGAGCAGGGGGCGGCTGCGCTGATGCCTGCCCAGCGAGTAACGCTCACCCAGCCCCTCGCCGCCGTGACCCCGTCGATTCTCGGCACCTGCCCCGCCCACGTGCACGACCGGTTCGTGGTGTTGGGCCCC
>DMQJ01000335.1:3413-3755 GCA_003455715.1 Acidimicrobiaceae bacterium
GTTCGTGGTGTTGGGCCCCGACGGCCTGCCGTATCGCACCTGGCACCCGCAGGTGGTGCCACTCGACCCGGCCCAACCCGACGGGCCGACCTGTCGATTCGCCCACGAACACGGCGACGACCCGCGCACCTCGCTGGCCGACCCCACGCTGCCCGCCTTCGGCTACGCAGCGGCGATGCACGGGATGGAGGAAGCGCATGAGGGCTTCAAGGTGTTCGTCATCAACCGCGGCACCCGCAACGACGAGGGCAGGGTGGCCACCACCAGCACCCGACTGATGGTGCACATGGGCACGGGCGGGCCGAAACGGTTCACCCTGCAACACCACACGATGGAGTTCGA
>DMQJ01000335.1:3967-4132 GCA_003455715.1 Acidimicrobiaceae bacterium
GCAACACCACACGATGGAGTTCGATCTCATCGCCGCCGACGGCCACGAGATTCACGTGCACGGCATGGCCGACACTGCGCTGGGTGGGTCGATCTGCGACCGCGACCGGTCGCTGGGCGACGCCAACCCGGCCAACGACGTGGGGCGCACGTTCGTGGTGACCCC
>DMQJ01000335.1:4311-6920 GCA_003455715.1 Acidimicrobiaceae bacterium
GGGGCGCACGTTCGTGGTGACCCCCGGGAACGGGTGCAACGCCGAGGGGTCGCTGTACGAAATCTGGCAGTTCCGCCTCGACGTGGGCGCCGCAACGGTGGTTGCCTCCGCCGCCGTGTTCGACCCGATCACGGTGATGAACCCGGCCGACCGCTCGGTGGCCGTCCCCACCCACACCGTGTACCCGCAGTTCGGCGTGCAGCGGGGGTGCGCCCGCGAGAGCTACCACGGCCCCGTGTACTGGTATCACCCCACCGGCCCGAAGGTGTTCCACACGTTCGCCACCGGCTACCCCGTGCCGCCCGACATGCCCCGCGCCATCGAGCAGTTCGTGAGCAACCACACCGACATCGGCATTCGCATGAACCAGGACCAGGGCCAGATGAAGTTGCTCAGCAACCATTGCGCCGCCGGCCTGGGCGCGCTCAACTGATCAACAATGAGCACTCGCCCAAGCGACAATCGACCCTCCGTGGAGGCGGTCGTTGCCTTCCTCCGCGAGCACCACGGCACCGCGCCCACCGATCTCGAAGAGTTGGGTGGAGGCTTCTGGTCGGCGGCGTTCGGCTACCGGGTGGGCGACGACGAACTGGTGCTGCGCATCAACGACTCACCCGACGGATTCCGCGACGACGAGCGGGCCATGCGTTACGCCTCGGCTGCGCTACCGGTGCCCGAGGTGGTCGCCATCGGCGAAGGGTTCGGTCGATGGTTCGCCATCTCCCGACGGCACCACGGCAGGTTCCTGGAGTCCGTATCGTCGGACGAAGCGGCTGTGCTTGGGCCCACCGTGGTGGCCTTGCTGGCGGCGCTGCGAGCCGTGCCCGACACTGGCGACGCCACTCCACCGTGGCACGACTGGCTGCTCGATGGCATCACCGACCGACCCGGCCGCCACACCTCGGGCTGGCGAGCGAAACTGGCCGCCCACGCCGATGTCGAGCGCACCTTCGTGGCCGCCGACGCTCGCATCCGTTCGCTGCTCAACGCCTGCCCCGACCGGCGCCAACTGGTGCATTCCGACCTGCTGCACTCCAACGTGCTCGTCTCGCCAGCGGCCGACGCCACCACCGCCGTGTTCTCGTGGAAGTGCTCCACGTGGGGTGACGCGCTCTACGACCTGGCGTGGTGCACGTTCTGGGGCCGTTGGCATGCGGGAATCGGGGCGCTCGACCTGGCGCAACGCGTGCTGCCCACGCTCTCGGGCGACGACGCCGTCGACGCAGCCATCCGTCACCACGTGTACGAGTTGCACATCGGCGCCAGCCATCTCGGCTGGTACGCCACCCTCGACGACACCGAGACCCTTCGATGGACCGCCCGCCAACTCGACGAACTCCTCGAGCAGACTCCCGGCTGAGCGCGGCCTCGGCGGGTCCGCCGACGTGAACGCTGGTACGGAATCTCGCAGCCAGTGCGAGATTCCGTGACAGCGTTGGGCTCAGGCGTCCTCGAGGGGCGGGCGGTCCACCTTCGCCACCAGCTTCTTGGGGGCGAGCACGCAATAGCTCTCGGTGACCAGTTCGGTCACCTCATCCCAGTCGACCGTGTCGCCAAGGGTGAGGCCGATGGCGTCGCGACCCCAGCCCATGTACCGAAACGGGGGGCCGGCATTGCGCAACACCTCCAACTCGTCAGCGGCTGCCCGAAACGTGAGCACCACATCCGCCGACCCCGAGTCGCGTTCCACACCGAGCACATGGGCGAACGTGCGGCCACGCACCATCCACCGGGTGCCCTTCCACGCACGCTCCTCGTAGGCATCGGGCAACTCCAGACAGATACCCCGCAACGCCGCTTCCACGTGCGCCGGCACGTCGTCGGTGTAGCGCGGACCCGGCTCTGCCACGACCAACCCAACCCCTCGCTCAGCCCGCTTCGTCGTCGAGCGACTCGTCACCCGGCGGCACCGTCGTGCTGCTCACATCGAACAGCGTGGTGGTGGAGGCAGCATCGACCGTGGTGGACGTGGTGGGCGTCACCTTGGGGCAGGTGACGCGCACGATCTGCTGCTGCTCGACGTTGAACGTGGAGGTAGCCGACTCGCCGTAGGTGCGGATGAACTCGGTGAGCGACGCCGACTCGTCGTCGCACAGACGGTCGACCACGTCGGCGTGGCGGACCTCCCACCCGTTCTCCAGCAGCACCCACCCGTCGTCGAGTATCTCGCGCACGGCTGGCAGGGTGAGCGTGGGCGACGGCGCGCCTTCGATGATGGAGAACCACAGCACGGCGTCGCCCAGCAGGTCGGCCGCCACCACACAGCGGCCAGGCACGCTCAGGCCTGGGCAGTCGATCTCGCCTTCGGTGCCCGCGGCAATCCGCATGGTGCGCGTGCCATCGATCTGCACGGCGAGGTCGGCGGTGGTGCGACCGTCGACCATCGCGAACCCTTCGGCCGGAATCACCACGTAGGCCCACGACACGAGGTCCATCCGCCGCGAGGACCGGCCTTCCCCCACCACCTCAGGAGTCGGCTGGTCGTCGTCTTGGGCACCGGCGACCGCCACCGCCGCGAGGGCCAACCCGAGCAGGGCCGCGATGGTGAGCCAGAACCGGAGCGTGAAGAACTGGCGCACGGGCGCGAAGCGTAGGTCAGCCCGCGGCGC
>DMQJ01000245.1:0-6319 GCA_003455715.1 Acidimicrobiaceae bacterium
CCCCGCCCCCCCGCCCGCGGCGGGGGGGGGGGGGGCCCCCGGGGGGCGCCTCGGTCGCACCCGCGGCACGTAACGCGAACGCGCCGAGCGGCAGCGCCCGCCAACGGTCGTCCATCGCGATCCGCACCCCATGGCAGCGAGAGGCGACACCGGCGTCCTCCAGGTCTGGGCGGATCCAATCAGCGGGCACGGTTGCCACCACCCGCTCTTGCACGAGGAGTTCGACATCGACGGGCGGGCCGTTGGGAGTTGCACGGTCGGCGCACCAGCCGTGCAGCCAGCCGTCCTCCACCAGATCGAACGAGCCGATCGGTTCACGAGCGTGCCGGCCTGTGGGTGGAGCGTGCAGGTCGACGCGACGCACCGTGGTCAGTGGCCAGTGCACAATCCCACACGAACCCAGCGCAGGCTGCCGTCGGCACCACGGCACCACTGCCGTGCGACCCCGGCCACCGTCGCGCGGCGCGATGCCGACCCTGCCGGGCTCGGCGGTGAGGTCGAAACCGACACCTCGCGCCGCCAACCGCGCGTGCAGCGAGTCGTGCGAGACCCGGTCGCCCCACCGTAGAGCTGCCGATGAGCCGCCCAGGTGCAACTGTCGGTCGCGCTCCGCCGCGTCGAAGCAGGCCCACGCATGGGCCGGCGACGCGAAGTCGTTCGTCCATGTCGACCCGTCCCAGCGGAACGGATGAGGATGCACACCCACCTCATCGCCTGCGGCCATGCGCGCCTGCATTCGGGCACCCAACCGGGCGAACGGACTGTCGACACCCAGCACGGCAACGGTTTGTACGTCGGACCGGACGAACCAGTTGATCGAGGCCGACTCCCAACCGTGGTGGCGCCCCTCGGCCCACCCCACCGCAGCGTCCGCACCCGTCCAGATGTGCAGACGCTCGACTCGCGCCCGGATGTCGTCGGGTTCGAGATCGATCGCGACAACAAGAGGAACCGGGTGCCCGCCCACGTTTCCGACCCTACAGGCCGAGGGAAGCCCTAGCATTGCGGCGTGATCGTTGTGGCCGGTGAAGCATTGGTCGACCTTGTCATCCGCCCCGACGGCTCCGTCGCCGCCAAGCTCGGTGGTGGCCCCTACAACTCGGCTCGCACCATCGGCCGCCTCGGCGGAGATGTCACCTTTCTCGGCTCCGTGTCGGTCGACCGCTTCGGCAACCAACTGTTCGAGCGGCTGGTGGCAGATGGCGTGAGCAACGCCGGCATCGTGCGCTGCGACCTGCCCACCACACTGGCGGCCGCCGAACTCGACGACCATGGCGGCGCCACGTACCGGTTCTACCTCGATGGCACCGCAGCCCCCGCCCTCGACCATGTGCCCGCGGCCGTCAGCCGTCCCGCCGCCGTGCACGCAGGCACACTCGGGCTGGTGCTGCAGCCGATGGCCACCACCATCACCGACTACATCAGCGCCCTTCCCGAGCACACCCTGGTGATGCTCGACCCCAACTGCCGACCGCGCGTGGTGCCCGACCGAAACGCCTACCTCGATCGGCTCGAGCTGCTGTACCGCAGAGCCCATGTGGTGAAGCTGAGCACCGACGACATCGACTATCTGTCGCCTGGGGTCGACCCGCTGTCGTTCGCGCGCGCGTTGGTCGGTAACGGGCCGCGAGCGCTGCTCGTCACCGCCGGCGGCGCAGGTGCGTGGGCGATCACCGCACATGGCGAGACGATGGTGCCTGGCCGGCAGGTGTCAGTGGCCGACACCATTGGCGCAGGCGACAGCTTCGGCGGCGCCTTTCTTGCCTGGTGGATGCAGCACGGATACACCGTCGATCACCTCGCCGACCACCGACTGGTCGTCGAAGCCGTCGACGCGTCGCAGGAAGTGTCGGCCCGCACGTGCGAACGAGTCGGCGCGGAGCCACCACACCGCCAGGAGCTCTCTGCCCGCTGGCAATAGTTCGACGGCGACTCAGCGAGCCTGGCGCAACCTGCTCTCCACGTCTTCGCGATTGACGTACGCCCCGCACATCACGCGGGTGCCCGAGTATGCGGCCCGGCCGTGCAGCACTCGCCAGTTGTCGAACAGCATCGCTTCACCAGGGCGCAGGACATGCCGCCACTGCATCGACGGTTCATTGGCGATCTCGTCGAACACGCGAATGGCGTCGTAGAAGGCCACCATGTCGGCTTCGTCGAGCAGGAACGGCGCACGGTCGTAGTTGTTGAACGACACCTGCACGAGTCGACCAGTGTGGTCGTGACGGAACACCGGCCGAGCCGACATCAGATGTGAGCCATCGCCGATGTATTGGCCCGGCACAGCCACCGTGCACAGCACCTCGAACAGTTCAGGCGCCTCGGCTTCCATTCGCCGGGCGATGGCGAACCCGTCGACCATCGTGCTCTCACCTCCGGTACCGTCGAACTGCAGGCAGTGCAGCAACTGGCACCCAGGGGCATCGTGGCTGTAGGTGCCATCGGTGTGGCCGCGCAACTCCAGGGAGGTGTACGCCGTGTCGGCCTTGGCCATGTCGGCGGTGAACTCCCAGAAACCGCCGAAGATGGTCTCACGCACGTAGGCGATGCGTCGCACCAGCGCCTCGGTGGCTGCGGCCGTCGGCGGCGTGCCAACCGCAAGGCAGAAGCCGTACTGCTGCGTGAGCCGCAGCCACTCCGCAACTCCGGCGTCGTCGGCCATGACGTGCTCGTACGGCAGGGTGGGTGTGGTGATGGACGTCGCGTTCCACAGCGTGATGGGCGTCTCGACTGCGGCTCGTGGCGGACGGGGCAGGCGGAACTGGGCCAAGAAGGTCACCGGCAGTCGTGACGTGGGCTCAAGCACGTCCCAGGTGATGGAAAGGTCACTGCCATCGAGGTCGACGCTGAGACCGCGCAACCCGCGGGGCACTCGGGCGGTGAACAGTTGCCGCTGTTGGGTGACGGGGTGCAGCGTGTCGTCATCGTGGGCGTGGTCGCGCAGCCACAACCAGGGGTAGCGCGTCACCACCCCGTCCGACCAGTTGACCACCAACGAGGTATCGGTGGAATCACATGATGCAATCGACGGCATACCGTCGAGCGTAGGTCGTCAGCCGACTGGGAAGCGCACCTGGCACTGGCGCGGGCCGCGCACTTGGCCACCTGCCCAGGTGACGGCTGATGGATCCTCCAACTCGAACTCGGGGATGCGGTCGAGCCATGTCTGCAGGGCCACCCGCAACTCGAGCCTGGCCAGGTTGCTGCCAGCACAGCGGTGGATGCCCGCACCGAACGCCACGTGTCGGTTGTGCTCGCGGTCGAGGATGACCTCGTCGGGCCGGTCGAACTGACGCGGGTCTCGGTTGGCCGCGGGGAACGACATCAACACACGGTCACCGGCCTTCATCGGGCAGCCCTCGAACTCGGTGTCGTGGCCGACCAGTCGTGCCATCGTGACCGGTGCATAGGCACGCAACAGTTCCTCGATGGCCATCGGCCACAGGTCGGGGTTCTCCCTCAACTGCGCCCGGTGTTCGGGATGCTGGGCAAGGTGCCACAGCGATGCACCGATGGCCGACCAGGTGGTGTCGACCCCGGCGACCAACATCAGGTTGCACACACCGTGCACATACTCTTCGGGCACCTTCTGCCCATCGACCTCGGCGTTGAGCAACGTGGTGATGAGATCGTTCTCGCGGGGGTTGGCCTTGCGGTCGTCGATCTGCGCTCGGAAGTAGTTGAGGATGTTCATCCTCGACTCCATACGAACCTTCGGGTCGGTGAGACCCGCTTCCAGCACCCCGCGCACCCACCCGGTGAACGTGTCGCTGAGGTCGGTGGGCACACCCAACATGGTGGCGATGACCCGCACCGGAATCTGCTGCGCGTAGTCGGCGGCCGCGTCGCCTCGACCGTTGTCGATGAACGCATCGATGAGGCTGTTGCACAGGTCGCGCGTGCCCTGCTCGTACTTGGCCACCGCCTGCGGTGCGAAGAACGGCAGGATGAGCCGACGGTGCCAGTGATGCTCGGGCGGGTCGCTGCTGATGGGGGGCGCTGCCACGTTGGCGTATGCGCCCTCGGCCTGCTGCGGTGGAGGAGGCGTCACCAGAATCTGCTGCGAGGTAAACGTCTCGTACTCCTGGGCGATGGCAACAATGTCGTTGTAACGCGTCGGCATCCACGACCCGCCCCAACGGTCGCTGTGGGCGATCGGGCACTGCGACTCGCGAATCTCATCCATCACCGGAAAGGGGTCGAGGATGAAGTCGCGATCGAAGATGTCGTAGTCGGTGAGCGGGTCGATGCGAGGGTCGTCGGTGGCAGTCATGTCGGCTCAGTCCTCGATGATGATGGCGCGCTCGGGGCAGTTGCCCTCGGCGCGGCGAGCTTTGGCTTCCAACTCCGGCGGCAGGTCGCCGTCGATGAGAACGACGGCATTGCCGTAGTCGTCGCTGCCGAACACCTCGGGGGCGGCGATGGCACACATCTGATGGCCGTGGCACGCGTCGTCGTCGACTCGAACTTTCATGGTTCCTCCTGGGTCAAGGGTGAGAATGGGTGGCGGCTGAAGCGGCCATGAGCGGTGAACGTCGGGGGTCGGCCGGGTCGGTACGACCGGTGATGGCGAGTCGTCGAAGTTGCAGCACGACATCGTCGCGATGCGGTCGCGGGCGCCCATCGGCGCCCGCATCGACCCACCAACGGAGCACTTCCACCACCTGCCCGGCGAAGGCGCGCGCCGCCAACTCGGGGTCGGCGACCAGCGGGGGCATGCCGGCGGCGAGGGCATCGACGTCGACCTCGGCCACCACAGCGGCCACCGCGTCGACGAAACGGCGGAGGGCCACCCCATCGCCCTCGCCGCGCAACACCACTCGCAACCGGTCGGGGTGCGCCTCGGCGTCTTCGAACAGGAGCTGCAGGCGGTCGCCTCCGTCCGCCTGCTGGAATCGGTCGAGCACGTCACCGACGACCTGCTCGGCCAAGGCGAGGAGTAGATGCTCCTTGTCGCGAAAGTGCGTGTAGAACGTGGCGCGGGTGACCCCGGCATGCTCCACCAACTGATCGACGGTGACCGAGCGGAACCCGTCGAGCAAGCACAGTGCCACCATTGCGTCGTGAAGCGCCCGATGCGTGCGCCGCACACGTGGATCGGTGCGCACGAGTTCGATGGTCCCCCCGGTCATCGACGGCGATCGTAGACACTTCTGGACGGTTTGTCCAGAAGTGTCTCCTCAGGCCCTGACGGAGCGCGTCGCCACCACATCGGCGCCGGTGCCCAACACGTCGCCGACGATCACGTCGCCCGCTTGTACGGGTGCACGCACCCGGACACAACGCAGCGCCTCGCACACCGCGACGACCTGACCCCGCGGCACCTCGATCGTCGTCTTCACCGGCAACCGCGAGAGACGCTCGCTTTCGAGCGCCACGGTGGTGGTGACAAGGCGCCGAGGGTCGTTGTACTCCTGGCGGCCGAACGACGTGCCCTTCGTGCACGAGTTGCCACGCACCTCCACCACGTCACCGTCGACCACGTCCACTTCGAGCCGACAACCGAGCGGGCATCCGATGCACAGGTAGGAGAACGATTCGGCAGTGGCGCTCATCGATGGGTCACCTCCACCAGCAGTGCGTCGCCGTGGAACTGCTGCAGCGCAACCGGCCGCAGCCGCAGGTTGACGGTCTCGGCCGGAATCGCGTAGCGCAGACTGCGCTCGTAGACCACGGTTCCGTCGGGCCGACACAGGCGCAGCGTGCAACGTTCGAAGCGGCGCCGCACCCGTAGGTACACCACATGCTCGCGCTCGGTCGACACCGAGTGCGGCACGCAGTAGGCAACGTTGGCGCCGGGAAGCAACCGCACGTTGTCGGCGGCCGGAGCGATACCGAGCGCGCTGCGAGCGGCATGCCGGCCAGCCACCGAGGCCTCCTCACTGACGAAGTCGACGAGGTCGTGAATGTGCACGACGTTGCCGCACGCAAACACCCCGTCGCGAGATGTCTCCATTGCACTCGACACGACGGGACCAGAGGTCATCGGGTCCATCCGCACCCGAAGGTGCCGCGTGAGTTCGTTCTCCGGGATGAGGCCGACGGAGATCAGCACGGTGTCGCACGGCACGTCCCACGCCTGCTCAACGATGGGGCGAAGGTCGGCGCCGACGGGCGCAACGGTCACTCGTTCCACTCGTTCGCGACCGTGGATACCAATCACCGTGGTCGACAGATGGAGCGGAATCTCGAAGTCGTGCACGCACTGCACCAGGTTGCGGCTGAGCCCGTTGACATGGGGAAGGAGTTCGAACACGCCGACCACCTCGGCCCCCTCCAGGGTGAGCCGACGCGCCATGATCAGCCCGATATCACCCGA
>DMQJ01000245.1:6480-6729 GCA_003455715.1 Acidimicrobiaceae bacterium
TTCATTCTCGGCTCGGGTGCTCATGATCAGCCCGATATCCCCCGAGCCGAGAATGAGCACCCGTCGGCCCGGCAGCAGCCCATGCAGGTTCACCAGCCGCTGCGCCGCCCCGGCAGTCCACACCCCAGCGGGTCGCTCGCCCGGAAGGCGGATGGCGCCGGCCGTGCGCTCGCGGGCTCCCATCGCCAAGACGACGGCGCCAGCCTGTACGGAGCGAACACCTGACTGGGGCGACAGTACGGTGAGCTC
>DMQJ01000523.1 GCA_003455715.1 Acidimicrobiaceae bacterium
GGGGTCGGCCCCGACCTCGTCGAGGTAGGGCCGTGTGGGTGGTGGCGCGATGACGGTGTCGCCCACTGCCGGGCCGTGGACCGCGTCGAGCAGTGCCGCGGTGTCGCGCACACTACGGCTGACGCACAACTCGACGCCGAGGTTGCTCTCGTCGCGGAACGGCCCGAGCGAGATGCGGCCCTGTGAGGGCTTCAACCCGACGAGCCCGCATGCCGAAGCAGGGATACGGATGCTGCCGCCCCCGTCGCTGGCGTGAGCGATGGGCACCAGGCCGGCCGCCACTGCCGCAGCGCTGCCACCGCTGGAGCCACCCGGTGAATGCTGCGTGTTCCACGGGTTGCGAGTTGGGCCCCACGCGGTGGGCTCGGTGGTGGGCAGGCTGCCGAACTCGGGGCTGTTGGTGCGCCCAGCGGTGATGAACCCGGCGAGCCGGAATCGGCTCACCAGCGTGGTGTCGGCGGGGGAGACCGGAGCGGTGTCCTTCAACACCTGACACCCGTTGCTGAGCGTCTGCCCTGCATAGTGCGCCCACAGGTCTTTGAGCAGGAAGGGCACTCCGCGGAACGGTCCGGCGGGCACATCGCCCGCCGCTATGTCGCGGGCATGGTCGAACCAGCGAATGGTGACGGCGTTGAGGATCGGGTCGATTGCCTCGATTCGCTCGATGGCAGCCTCCAACAGCTCGGTGGCTGTCACCTCGCCGCGGCGCACGAGCGCGGCCTGGTCGGTGGCATCGAGCCAGCGGGTGTCGTCGGCGAGTGAAGTCATGGCAGTTGTGTAGCACTTCGCCAGTAGCGTGCGTGGCCCCGTGGATATCAGCCCATCAACACCACACGACGAACCCGCCAACTCCGCCGACGGTTCGGCGTTCGTCGTCCTTCGCGAGCGCGGGGTGCGCAACCTGCTCACCGCCAACTTCCTGCTGTACACCGCGGTGTCGCTGCAGGCCGCAGCCCTGATGAAGGAGGTGTACGACATCAGTGGCCGCAAGGCCGATCTCGGGTGGATCGGCTTGGCGGAGTTCGCGCCCGCAGCGCTGCTGGTGCTCGTCACCGGGCCGCTAGCCGATCGAATGGATCGTCGACGGATGGCCCTCATGGCAATCGGTATCGAACTCACCGCCACCGTGTGTCTCATCGCCTACTCGCTCACCGACCCCACCGATGTGCGCCCCTTCTTCGCCATCGCACTGCTGTACGGGGTGGGGCGAGCTTTTGCTGCGCCGGCCACGCGCACGATGCCGCCGATGGTGGCCCCCGAGGGCCAACTGCCGAAGGTGATCGCGCTCTACTCGGGCACATGGACGGCTGCCACCATCCTCGGCCCGGCGGCGTCGGGTCTGCTGTACGCCATCGATCCGTCAGTGGCGTACTCCACCACAGCGGTGTGCATCGTGGTGGCGATGGCGATGCTCGCCCGCGTGCGGTTCCTTCGCCAACCCGATCCGCCGCACCCCGACGACAAGCCGACGTTCCGGTCTGCGGTGGAGGGTCTCCGCTTCATCCGTCGCACCCCCATTCTGCTGGCGGCGATCTCACTCGATCTGTTTGCGGTGCTCTTCGGCGGAGCGGTGGCGTTGCTGCCCGACATCGCCGAGGAACGCCTCCAGGTGGGCGATGTGGCGTATGGCTTCCTCCGAGCCGCGCCCGGAGTCGGTGCCGCGCTCATGGCGCTGTGGCTCGCCACTCGACCCATCACCCGTCACGTTGGGCGCACCCTGCTGCTGGCGGTGCTCGTGTTCGGCATCGGCACAGTGGTGCTCGGTCTCACCACCAGTTACGTCGTGGCGTACGGCGCGCTGGTGGTGTTGGCCGCGGCCGACATGGTGAGCGTGTTCATCCGAGGATCACTGGTGCCGTTGGTGACACCTGATGAGAAGCGTGGCAGGGTGATGGCGGTCGAGAACGTGTTCATCGGGGCCTCCAACGAGTTGGGAGCCTTCGAGAGCGGCATGGTGGCGCAGGTGGCTGGCACACCGGCAACCGTGGTGGGTGGCGGCATCGCCACCATCGTGGTGGTCGGCTCGTTCTGGCGTCTGTTCCCGGCGCTCCGCAAGGTGGATCGGTTCGACGACCTGGGCCACTGAGGGGCCGACAACGACCCGCACGTGGCGGTGGCTACACCGACCCGGCGGCGTGCCAGCCGGTGACGTCGACGACGAGGTGGGTGGAATTCGACGCCATCACGCACACGGTGGCCCCCGAGAGGCCAACCAACGCGCCATTGCTGGTTGCCGCACCGGGTCGGAAGTTGAGCGTCGACACGGTGGGCGGCGCGCTGGTGGGGCCGTCGCAGGGCCACACGGTGAGGTAGCCGGTGGCGGTGTTGCCCACCGCGGTGATGTTGACCACCGCAGCGCTCGCAACGCCCTGATCGGGAACGCCTGCATACCCGGGGATGCTCAGCACCATCACCTGGCCGGCCACCAGCGGCGCTGCCGCGTCGGTTCCGCTGCCGAATTCAACGATGCCCATCTCGAGCGGGCGAGTGTCGAGCAGGCGCAACGGACGCTGGTTGCTGACCGCCGACGCCTGACGGACGAACACTCCAGTGACGTCGACGACGAGATGGGTGGTGGTGGATGCCTGCACGCAGAATCCGCTGCTGGCGAGCCCCAGCATGCCCGCATTGCCGGTGTTGTTGCCGGCGCGCATGTTGAGCACGCTGGTGGCTGGTGCGGGTGTTGCAGCCGTCTCGCATGGCCACGCCTTGACGAAGCCGGATGTGCTGGGTGCGACTGCGGCGATGTTCACAGCCACTGCGGTGTACTGAGATGGCTCGGGCAGGCCACCCGCGTGGGGCACCATGTAGCGGCGGACCTCACCGGCGGCGAGCGGGGTGGTTTCGTCAACCGTCGATGAGAGGCCGGAAAGCTCGGGCCGGGTGTCGACGAGCCGCGCCGGAGTGGGAAGCGGTTGATAGGTGGTGGTGCCGGCGAAGGAACCGACCGCATCGATCACCAGATGAGCGACCTGCGACGACCGCACGCAGAAGCCATCTGCGACGAGGCCCACCAACGCGCTGTTGGCGACGACGGCGTTGGCGCTGTAGTTGAGCGCGGCAGTGGGAGGGGCCGGGTCGCCGACCGACGCACAGGGGTACGCCTGCACGAAGCCGGTGGCCACTTGGTTCACGGTGGTGAGGTTCACCGCAATCGTGGCGGCACCGGCCAACGCCGGCACTCCCGACACGTCGATGCGCACGACGGCTCCGGCGGCCATCGGCGTGCCGACGTCGGCAGACTCGACGACGCCCATCAACTCAGGACGGGTGTCGATGAGCCGCAGGGGGGTGGGCAGCGGGTCGAATCGGTCGGCACCGTCGGCGATGAACGCGGTGTGCAGCTGCACGCCACCGGTGCCCGTGATGGCATCAGGGGCGCGTCCGTCGACGGCGACGTGGTACGTGGTGTCGGCCACGACCTGCAGCGCGAGCTGACTGTGAGCACCCTCGCCGTGCGATGCCACGTGCACCAGCGAATCGAGCGACGCGCCGGTGTATGCAGCGAGCACCGTGGGGAACGCAGAGCCCTGTGTCGACACCACCAGCAGGCCGTCGACGGGGGCGGTGAAGCGCCACCACGCAGACGCGGCGCCGCTCGCGCCAGCGTGTGCGGGCTCGCTCGGCTCGTGGGTGGCGCCACGCGTGTGCGTCTCGAACAGTTGCGACCGATCGGGGTCGATGGTGATGGCCGCGGCGAAGAGATCGTTCGAAACGGGGTCGGTGGGGCTGAATGCGGGAGTGAGCACCCCGTCGCCTCGCTCGCCGTTTCGCCCGTCGACCGCCACCCAATAGGTGGTGCCCGGAGTGGCGGTGAACGTGACGGTGCTCCACGGCCCCCCACCCGGAGCCTGATCGTTGGCGGCCACCGGGAACAGGCCACCCATCGGGGCGCCCGTGTAGACAGCGAGCACAGTGTCGAAGGAAGAACCCAACGTGGACAGTGTGAGTTCGCCGGGCACCACCACAGCCGTACGGAACCACACCGAGCCGCCACCGGTGAGGCCCCCGTGGAGTGGCTCGCCTGGCTCCCGGGGGGTCCATCGGTTGGAGGCATCGACCGCGCCGCCCCCCGGGGTGGGCAGCGTCGCC
>DMQJ01000111.1 GCA_003455715.1 Acidimicrobiaceae bacterium
TATCTGGGCAAGACCGTGCAGGTCATCCCGCACATCACCGACGAGATCAAGAAGCGCATCCACCGCGTGGCCACCGACGACGTCGACGTGGTGATCACCGAGGTGGGCGGCACGGTGGGCGACATCGAGATCCTCCCGTTCCTCGAAGCGATCCGCCAGTACGGGCGGGAGGCCGGCCGAGGCAACGTGTGCTACATCCACGTCACCCTGGTGCCCTCGATCGGCCCGATGGCCGAACCGAAGACCAAGCCCACCCAGCACTCGGTGGCCGAGCTCACCAGCCGTGGCATCCAGCCCGACATCATCGTGTGCCGGAGCAAGGAGCCGGTGCCCGAGGCGCTCAAGCGCAAGATCAGCAACATGTGCAACGTGGAAGACCGCGCCGTCATCAACGCCGCCGATGCCCGCAACATCTATGCCCTGCCGCTCATCCTGCACGGCGAGGGCCTCGACACGGTGGTGTGCGACACGCTGCGCCTCGACAACCCGATCGACCTGTCGCCGTGGCAGGAGTTCGTCGACAAGGTCGACGCGGCCACCAAGCCGGTCAAGATCGGCCTCATCGGCAAGTACGTCGACTACCAGGACGCGTACCTGAGCGTCGTGGAGAGCCTCAAGCACGCCGGGTTCGCGCACGGTGCCGCCGTCGAGATCGACTGGATCCAGGCCGAGGACGTGGAAGGTCTGTTGGCCACGGCGCGCTTGGCCGACCTCGACGGCATCGTTATCCCCGGCGGGTTCGGCGACCGTGGTTTCGAAGGCAAGATCGCCGCCGCTGGCTACGCCCGCGAGCACGACATCCCGTGCCTCGGGCTGTGCCTCGGGCTGCAAGCCATGACCATCGACTTCGCTCGCAACGTGATGGGCCTCTCCGGCGCCAACAGCACGGAGATGGATCCGTCGACTCCCCACGCCGTGATCGACCTCATGCACGACCAGCGAGATGTGAGCGACAAGGGCGGCACCCAGCGCCTCGGCGCCTACTACGCCATCCTCGACCCTGGCACCCGGGTGCATCAGGCCTACGGCGAGCCAGTGGTGAGCGAGCGTCACCGTCACCGCTGGGAGCTCAACGCCCAGTGGAAGCCGCGACTGGAGGCCGCTGGCCTCCGCTGCAGCGGGTTGTCGCCCGACCGGCGACTGGTGGAGTTCATCGAACTCGACGATCACCCGTTCTGGGTGGCCACCCAGGCTCATCCCGAGTTCAAGAGCCGCCCCGACCGGCCCCACCCACTGTTCGATTCGCTGGTGGCCCATGCGCTCGCCCGCCACGCGTCGCGCACCACGACCGTGGAACTGCGCGTCGTCGACGACGCGTCGTCGTCGGTCGCGTGAGCAGGCCACGGCAGCGTCGGTGATGGCGGGCTTCCGGCACCTCGACGACCGGCTGGTCCATCAGGGCTACATCTGGCACGTCGCCGTTGCGCGATTCGAGTCGCCTGAGGGCGAGGAGTTCGAGCGCGACATCGTGCGCTCACCGGGGGCAGTGGCCGCGGTGCCGCTCTGGCACGCAGCCGACGGCACCCCGATGGTGACGCTCGTACGCCAGTACCGGGCGCCATTCGACTCGATGGTGATCGAAGTCCCTGCGGGTATGCGCGACGTGAAGGACGAGCCCACCGAGGTCACGGCCGCACGCGAGCTGGTGGAGGAGGTGGGTCTGAAAGCTGGCCGCCTTGAGCACCTACTCGACATGTACCCATCGGCAGGCATGACCGACTCGGTGCTGACGCTCTATCTCGCGACCCGCCTCGCTGCCGTGCCGCGCCAGACGCACGGCCCCGAGGAGGCCCATATGGACGTCCTGGAGCTGCCGTTGGCCGACGCCGTCGGCATGGTGCTGCGGGGCGAGATTCACGATGCGAAGACGGTGATCGGCTTACTGCTCGCCGAGCGTCGCATGCGGGAGGGCACCCTCGGGTGAACGAGTCCCTGCCGGTGGAGGCGGAGGACTTCCTGTCGTGGATGGCCAGCGAACGCGGCCGGTCGGTCAACACCCTGGCGGCGTATCGACGAGACCTCACC
The DNA here is from genome assembly GCA_003455715.1 of Acidimicrobiaceae bacterium. Lineage (GTDB taxonomy): Bacteria > Actinomycetota > Acidimicrobiia > Acidimicrobiales > Ilumatobacteraceae > UBA668. The sequence goes on from DMQJ01000111.1 coordinate 2,026, forward strand.
GGTTACAGCAGTTGGCTCTCGGCCCACGGCGCCACGCTCGCCACGGTGGAACGCACCACGATCGATCGGTTCGTACAGGCCCGCCGGGGAAGTGGCGCGGCGCCGTCGAGCGTGGCGCGGCAATTGGCAGCCATGCGCATGTTGCACCGCTACCTCATGGAGGAAGGTGTCCGCGCCGACGACCCCACCGCCGATGTCGAGGGGGTGCGCGTGCCGGCGGGCATTCCGCACCCGCTCACCGAAGCCGAAGTCGACCGGTTGCTGAGCGCCGTCGTGGCGACCGATCCGGCCGGTCTCCGCGATCGGGCGTTGCTGGAGTTTCTGTACGCCACCGGTGCACGCATCAGCGAAGCCTGCGGTCTGTCGTTGGGCGACATCGACCGTGACCATCGATTGGTGCGCCTGTTCGGCAAGGGGGCCAAGGAGCGCATTGTGCCGTTCGGCCGCTCGGCGGCCGCCACCATGGACGACTGGCTGCTGGCCGGTCGCCCACATCTGGAGCCCGCTCGCTGGGCTCGTCGAGGCGACCAAGAGGCGGTGTTCCTGAACACCCGGGGCGCCCGCCTCACCCGACAGGCAGCCTGGGCGGTGGTGCGCAAGTACGGCGAGGCGACGGGGTTGGCCGACCGGCTGTCGCCCCACGTGCTGCGGCACTCGTGCGCCACCCATCTGCTCGACCACGGCGCCGACCTCCGTATCGTGCAGGAGATGCTCGGCCATGCATCCATCAGCACCACTCAGGTGTACACCAAGGTGAGCCAGGAGCGCCTGTGGGCCGTCTACCGCCAAGCGCACCCGCGTGCGGAGCAACGATGAGGGTCGGATCGATCGCTCACCTGGCACGCCGCTTCGTGGGCTCGCTCTCGCGACGTGAGCCGCTTGCCGCCGATGTGGCCTGGGCGCATCAGCATCTGCTGCCCTCCGAAGCCGCGCTGTGGGACCGGATGGCCGTGCAGGATCGTCGCCACTCCCTGCTGGTGGCCCGTCGTTTCGTGGAACGCCTCCCTGATGCGACTCGGCATGAGGCAGCCGCGGCGTTGCTGCACGACGTGGGCAAGTTGCAGGCAGGGCTGGGCACGCTTGGCCGAGTACTGGCCACCGTGGTGGGGCCGCGGGGCACCCGATTCCGCGCCTATCACGACCACGAACGACTCGGTGCCGAGCTGCTCGCCGAGGCTGGGTCCGACCCGGGCACTGTCGGCTTGGTGCAGGGCAGCGGTCGCCCCGAGGCCGTCGCGGCCCTCGCCGCCGCCGACCACGTGTGATCTACGCCGGCAGTAGGCCGATGTTGCGTTGGGCGCGGGCGAGTGTTGCCGCGGCTACCTCGCCGGCCTTGGCGGCGCCCTTGCGGAGCAACGACTGCAGCTCTGCCCGGTCGGCCATGAGTTCGGTGTAGCGGGCCTGCACGGGGCGCAACAACTCCACCACTGCCTCACCGGTGTCGGTCTTCAGTGGGCCGTACTGCGTGTAGCGGGTGGCAAGTGCCTCCGGGCTCTCACCGGTGCACGCGGCGAGAATCTCAAGCAGATTGCTCACCCCAGGCTTGGCCTCGCGGTCGAAACGCACCTCGCTGTCGCTGTCGGTGACTGCCCGCTTGAACTTCTTCATGATCGCTGCGGGGTCTTCCATGAGGTACACCAGCCCGGTGTCGCTGCCAGCCGATTTGCTCATCTTCGAGGTGGGGTCTTGCAGGTCCATCACCCGTGCGCCGGCCTTGGGCATGACGGCCTTGGGCAGCACAAAGGTGTCGCCGAAGCGGTGGTTGAAGCGGATGGCGATGTCGCGCGTGATCTCGATGTGCTGTCGCTGATCGTCGCCCACCGGCACCTCATCGGTGTCGTAGAGCAGGATGTCGGCGGCCTGCAGCGCCGGATAGGTGAACAGCCCGGCGCTGACGAAGTCGTGCTCGCGCTTGGCCGACTTGTCTTTGAACTGGGTCATCCGGCTGAGTTCACCGAAGCTCACCTGGCACTCCATGATCCAGCCAAGCTGGCTGTGCTCGGTGACATGGCTCTGCACGAACACCGTGGCCACATCGGGGTCGAGCCCGACGGCGAACAGCACGGCCCCGAGTTGCAGCGTTGCCTGGCCCACCACGTCGGGTGCCTCGGTGATGGTGAGGGCGTGCAGGTCGACGATGCCGTGGAATGCGTCCTTCTCGTGCTGCCCGCTCACCCAATTGCGGAGCGCCCCCAAGTAGTTGCCGAGGTGGACCTCGCCCGTGGGCTGGATGCAGGAGAGCACTCGTGTCACGCCCGGCAGGCTACCGACGGGGCTTGCGGGCGGTACGATCAATTCAATGGCCGTCGACGTCACCACCCCCGTCTACGAGGGGCCGTTCGACCTGCTGCTGCACCTCATCCTCAAAGAGCAGGTCGACATCTACGAGGTGTCGCTCAGCCGCATCGTCGACGCCTACCTGGCAGAGGTCGAGCGTATGCAGGCCCTCGACCTCGACGTTGCCACTGAGTTTCTGCTCATCGCCGCCACCCTCGTGGAGCTGAAGGCTCGCCGCCTGCTGCCCGGTCGCGACGATGTCGATCTCGACGACGAGTTGGCTCTGTGGGAAGAACGCGATCTGCTGTTGGCTCGCCTGCTGGAGTGCAAGACGTTCAAGGATGTGGCGTCGGTGTTCAGCCGTCTGGCCGACGACGCCGACCGGTCGTTCCCGCGGCAATCCGGCCCCGATGAACGCTTCGCCGGCCTGCTGCCCGACCTGTTGGAGGGCGTTGCTCCCTCTCGGCTGCACAAGGCCTACCTACGCGCTATCACCCCTCGGCCAGTGCCCCGAATCGACCTGTTCCATGTCGCGCCGGTGCGGGTCAGCGTGGCCGATGCGTTGGCCGAGTTGGTCGACGAACTGCCTCGGGCTGGCCGCATCTCGTTCCGTCGGCTCACCGACGGCCTGGTCGAGCGGCTGGAAGTGATCGTGCGCTTCCTCGCGCTGCTCGAGCTGTTCAAGCAGGGCATGGTGGAGCTCGATCAGGCCGAGCGCTTCGGCGACATCGACGTGGTGTGGACCGGTGGCGACGACACCGCCGACATGGGCGCGCTGCCCATCGACGATTACGAAGGATGACGCTTCCTGTGAGCACCAACCCCAACCAGCCGGGCGCCGACACCGTGCGCGCCATCGAAGCCATCGTGATGGTGGCGATGGAGCCAGTGCCGAGCGACCAACTCGCGCAACTGCTTGAGCAGCCGCTGGCCGTCATCGAGAGCCTGTGCGGCGAACTGGCCGCTGCCTACGCCGAGGCAGGGCACGGCTTCGAACTGGTGAAAGTGGCGGGCGGATGGCGCTACCAGAGCCACGCCGACCTGTCGCCGTACGTCGAGCGGTTCCTGCTCGATGGTCAGCGGGCGCGCATGAGCGGTGCCGCGCTCGAGACGCTGGCCATCATCGCCTACAAGCAGCCGCTGTCGCGGGCGCAGATCGCCAGCATCCGGGGCGTCGATCCCGACGGAGTGATCCGCACCCTGCACGCCCGCGGATACGTGCAGGAGGTTGGCCGCGACTCCGGCCCCGGGCAAGCGATTCTCTACGGCACGACACCGGCGTTCCTCGAGAAGCTGGGCCTTGCCAGCCTGACGGATCTCCCGCCGATCGCCGAGTTCGTGCCCGGCGCCGACGTTGTGGAGGCGCTCGAGCACGGTCTGCGCATCGACCCGCAGGCCGACGCTCATGGCTGATCGACCTCGGCCACCACGTCGGCCCGAGCCGCCCCTGTGGGAGCAGATGGCGGCCGCGTCGGCGCAGCTGCCTCAAGGCGAGCGGCTGCAGAAGGTGCTCGCCACCCGCGGATGGGGGAGTCGTCGTGTGTGCGAAGACCTCATCGCCGAAGGCCGGGTGACCGTGAACGGCGAGGTTGCCGTGCTCGGCCGCCGGGTCGACCCTGAGGCCGACCTGGTGGCAGTCGACGGTGTCCCTGTCGGGGTCCGGCCCGGGCTCGTGCACTACCTCCTCAACAAGCCGGTCGGGGTCGTCACGACGGCCAGCGACCCCCAGGGCCGGCCCACAGTGGTGCAACTGGTCCCCGATGAGCCGAGGGTGTTCCCGGTGGGACGGCTCGACGTCGCTACCGAGGGTCTGTTGCTGCTCACCAACGATGGTGAGTTGGCCAACCGACTCGCCCACCCCAGCCACGGCGTGGAGAAGGAGTACCTCGCGGAGGTACGCGGCTCGGTGGGTCCCGGCGCCCTGCGTCGGCTGCGCGACGGGGTGGAACTCGACGACGGGATGACGGCCCCCGCCAAGGTGTCGCAGCCCGAGCCGGGCGTGCTGCGGCTCACCATCCACGAAGGACGCAATCGCCAGGTGCGCCGCATGTGCGAGGCGGTCGGTCACCCGGTGCAGCGCCTCGTACGGGTGCGGATCGGCCCTCTCCGCGATGCCACCCTGCAGCCGGGGGAGTGGCGCGAGCTTGCCCCAGGGGAACTGAAGGCTCTCGCGGAGACAGTGGCAGGTGCCCCCCGGCGGATACGCTGAGCAGCCGTGTCGGAACCTCGTCGGGCGAACGTGTTGGGCCTCGGGCTCATCGGTGGGTCGATCGCGCGCGCCCTCACCGACCGCGGGTGGCGAGTCAGCGGCGACGACCACAATCCCGACCGCGTCCGTACCGCGCAGACGATGGGCCTCATCGCCGCCGAGGGGCTGTGGCCCAACGCCGAGGTCACCTTCGTGGCCACTCCGGTGCTCACGGTGGCCGATCAGGCGAAGCGGGCCTTGGCCGAGACCACCGGTCTGGTCACTGATGTGGGCAGCGTGAAGGCGGCTGTTGTTGCCGCCATCGACGACCCCCGGTTCGTGGGCGGTCATCCCATGGCAGGCAGCGAACTCGAAGGGCTCGAGGGGGCCGACGGCAGCATGTTCGAAGGGGCCGTATGGGTGCTCACCCCCAGCGCCGCCACCGCCGACGCCACGTTTGCCGGAGTTGCCGCGGTCGTGGCCGAACTGGGCGCCGACGTGGTTGCGCTGCCGGCCGAGCGTCACGATCAGACGGTGGCGGTGGTCAGCCACGTACCGCACCTCACCGCCGCGACCCTCATGGGTCTTGCGAGTACCCGTGCGGAAGAACACGCTGCGCTGCTGCGCCTCGCAGCTGGCGGCTTCCGCGACATGACTCGTATTGCCAGCGGCCAACCCAACATCTGGCTCGACATCTGCGCCGAGAACCGCGACGCCATCCTCTCGGCGCTCGATGGGCTCATCGACGGGCTGCACGCCATGCGCCGCGTGGTCGACGCCGACGACCGCGAGGAGTTGTTCGCCCGTCTCTCGCTCGCGCGCGATGCTCGGGCCAACCTGCCGGTGCGTGGCGCCCGCCCGGGGGAGTTGGCCGAAGTGCGGATCCCCATTCCCGACCGCCCCGGTGCCGCTGCTGGCGTGTTCACCCTGGCCGCCGAACTTGGCGTCAACATCGCCAGCTTCGAGGTGGTACACAGCGTGGAAGGCAACCGTGGTGTCGCCGTCGTGTTGGTCGACGCTGCGGCCGCAGAGTTGTACCGCGGTGGGCTCATGGCTCGCGGCTACCGCCCAGCCGTGCAACGGTTGACCTGATGGACGTCTACCGAGTTGCGCCGCTCGGTGCTCCGCTCGACGCCGTGGTGCACGTGCCCGGCTCGAAGAGCGTGGCCAACCGCGCGCTCGTGTGCGCGGCCCTGGCCGACGGCGAGAGTGTGCTCACCAACGTTCCCGACGGTGACGACACCGAGGCGATGATCGACTGCCTGATGGCCCTCGGCTTGGCAGCCGAGCGCGACTCCGATGCAGTCACCATCGACGGCGGACTCGGCCGATTCCGCCGTGGCCCGGTCACCTTGCCCACCCGGTTGGCCGGCACCACCTCCCGGTTCGTCACGGCACTCGCTGCGCTCGGGCCCGGCCCGTACACCATCGACGGTGCTCCGCCGTTGCGTCGGCGACCGATGGGTCCGCTGCACGACGCCCTGAGCTCGCTCGGTGTCTCCGTGAGTGCGGGTGAGTCACCCGGTCATCTACCGGTCACAGTCGAAGGCCCCGTCGATGTCACCGTCGACGAAGTGCAGTTGCGCGGCGACATCAGCAGCCAATACCTCACGGCCCTGATGCTCATTGCGCCGTACCTGCCGAACGGGCTTCGCTTCGTCCTCACCACACCGCTGGTGTCGCGACCGTACGTGCGCATCACCGCAGCGGTGATGGCCGCCTTCGGCGTACCCGGGGTGGAAATGGGCGACCGCATCATCACGGTGCCGTCCGGCCGCTACCAGGCGCGCCGCTACGAGGTGGAGCCCGACGCCAGTTCCGCCTCCTACCCGCTGGCGGCCGCCGCCATCTGTGGAGGCACGGTGCAGGTGCCAGGGCTCACGCATCAGTCGCTCCAAGGCGACGCACAGTTCCACCGCGTGCTCGAACGCATGGGGTGCGACGTGGCGCAGGACGCGACCGGTACTCGGGTGAGTCGCACCGGCGAACTTCGTGGCGTGGAGATCAACATGGTCGACCTCAGCGACCTCGTGCCCACGCTGGCAGTGGTGGCCCCCTTCGCCAACGGTCGCACCGACATCCACGGCGTGGGCTTCATTCGCGGCAAGGAGAGCGACCGGCTCACCGATTTGTGTGCGGAGTTGCGGCGGGCGGGTATCGATGCCACCGACAACCCCGACGGGCTGGTGGTACAACCCAGCGTGCCGCGTTCGGCCACGCTCGCGACGCACCACGATCATCGCTTGGCCATGGCGTTCGCATTGGTGGGGCTGGGCGCGAGCGGCATCATCGTCGAAGATCCCGATGTGGTGACGAAGAGCTGGCCCGGCTTCTGGGACATGATCGAGGGCCTGCGATGACGGCACGTTCGACGGTGGCAGCGTTCGACGTCGACGGCACCCTCACCGTCCGCGATTGCGTGCGGCCCTTCCTGCTTCGCGTCGGCG
>DMQJ01000151.1 GCA_003455715.1 Acidimicrobiaceae bacterium
CGCATCTGCCCGATCGAGACGCCGGAAGGTCCGAACATCGGTCTCATCGCGTCGCTGTCGACGTTCGCGCGCGTGAACGAGTACGGCTTCATCGAGACGCCGTACCGCCAGGTCGAGGGTGGCAAGGTCTCCGAGGAGGTCACCTTCTACTCGGCGCTCCAGGAGGAGGGCCAGATCATCACGGCCGCCAACGCGCCGATCGAGAAGAGCAAGCTGGCCGCCGACTACGTCTCGTGCCGCAAGGGCTCGGACGTCGTCATGACCAAGCCCGAGGACGTGACCCTCATCGACGTGTCGCCGAGCCAGCTGGTGTCGGTCGCCGCGTCCTTGATCCCGTTCCTCGAGCACGACGACGCCAACCGCGCGCTCATGGGCTCGAACATGCAGCGCCAGGCGGTGCCGCTCATCCGCACCACGTCGCCGCTCATCGGCACGGGGATGGAGGGCATCGTCGCCCGCGACTCCGGTGTCACCGTCGTCGCCAAGCGCGACGGCATCGTCGACTTCGTCGACGGCTCGCGCATCGTCGTGCGCCCCGCCGGTCAGTCGATCGACGCGCTCGCCGCCAAGCCCGACATCTACAACCTGGTCAAGTTCCAGCGGTCGAACCAGAACACCTGCATGAACCAGAAGGCGATCGTGCAGGTCGGCGATCGCGTGAAGAAGGGCGACGTCATCGGCGACGGTCCCGCGACCGAGACCGGTGAGCTCGCGCTCGGCCAGAACGTGGTCGTCGCGTTCATGCCGTGGGGTGGCTACAACTTCGAGGACTCGATCCTCATCAACGAGAAGCTCGTCAAGCAGGACGTCTTCACGTCGGTGCACATCGAGGAGTTCGAGTGCGTCGCCCGCGACACCAAGCTCGGCAAGGAAGAGATCACGCGCGACATCCCCAACGTCGGTGAGGAGGCGCTCGCCGACCTCGACGACTCGGGCATCGTGCGGGTCGGCGCCGAGGTCAAGGCCGGCGACATCCTCGTCGGCAAGATCACGCCCAAGGGCGAGACCCAGCTCTCCCCGGAGGAGAAGCTGCTTCGCGCCATCTTCGGCGAGAAGGCCGGCGACGTCCGCGACACCTCGCTCCGCGTGCCGCCCGGCGTCACCGGCGTGGTGATCGGCGCCCGCGTGTTCGCGCGCAAGGGCACCGAGAAGGACGAGCGCGCGCAGGCGATCGAGGACGCCGAGACCGAGCAGCTCAACCGCAACAAGAAGGACGAGATCAAGATCATCTCGGAGGCGTACTACTCCAAGATGCGCGAGCTGCTGGTCAAGAAGACCACGGCGTCGCGGCTCGTCGACGACAAGGGCAAGGTGCTGCTGGCCAAGGGGCAGGTGCTCGACGAGCCGACGCTCGCCGAGGTCCCGCACAAGTACTGGCACGAGATCCAGCTCGCCGAGGGCGACGGCAAGATCGAGGAAGGCCTCGAGAAGCTGGCGCGCATGCGCGAGGAGGACGTCTACGCCATCGAGGCGCAGTACTCCGACAAGATCGCCAAGCTCACCAAGGGCGACGAGCTCCCGCCGGGCGTCATCAAGCTGGTCAAGGTCTACCTGGCCATCAAGCGCAAGCTGTCGGTCGGTGACAAGATGGCCGGCCGTCACGGCAACAAGGGCGTCGTGTCGCGCCTCCTCCCCGAGGAGGACATGCCGTACCTCGAGGACGGCACCCCGGTCGACGTCGTGCTCAACCCGCTCGGCGTCCCGTCGCGCATGAACGTCGGCCAGATCCTGGAGGTCCACCTCGGGTGGGCCGCCAAGCAGCTCGGCCGGCAGATCGACGCCTACCTCCAGACCAACTGGAGCGGCGACGTCCTGCGCGAGAAGCTGAAGAAGCTGTTCCCGGCGGACGCGCCGTTCATCGACAAGCTGAAGGAAGAGGATGTCGGCCGCTACGCCGGCAAGCTCCGCAGCGGCGTGCACTTCGCGACGCCGGTGTTCGACGGCGCCGACGAGAGCGAGATCAAGGGCGCGCTCAAGATGGCGGGGCTGCCCTCGACGGGTCAGGCCCGGCTCATCGACGGCAAGACGGGGATCCCGTTCGAGCACCCGGTGACCGTGGGCGTGATGTACATGCTCAAGCTCCACCACCTCGTCGACGACAAGATCCACGCGCGGTCGATCGGCCCGTACTCGCTCGTCACCCAGCAGCCGCTGGGCGGCAAGGCGCAGTTCGGTGGCCAGCGCCTCGGCGAGATGGAGGTCTGGGCGATGGAGGCGTACGGCGCCGCCTACGCGCTCCAGGAGTTCCTGACCGTCAAGTCGGACGACGTCCTGGGCCGCACGCGCATGTACGAGTCGATCGTCAAGGGCGACCACGTGCTCGAGGCCGGCTTGCCGGAGTCGTTCAACGTGCTCTTGAAGGAGCTCCAGGCCCTGTGCCTGGACGTCGAGCTGATCGAGGACCCGTCGGCGCCGCGCAAGGCGGAGACGCAGAGCCCCGGCATCCCGGCCGGACTTGCAGCCCTCGCTCGCGAGGTCGCTGACAAGGTCGGCTCCGCAGGCTGATTCACCGAGAACCGAGCAGGACTAGAGAGGAATCACCACGTGAAGGACATCTTCAACTTCTTCGAGAAGCCGAAGGACCCGCGCTCGTTCTCCGCCATCCGCATCATGCTGGCCTCGCCGGAGCGTATCCGCGAGTGGTCGCACGGCGAGGTGAAGAAGCCCGAGACGATCAACTACCGCACGTTCAAGCCCGAGCGTGACGGCCTGTTCTGCGCGAAGATCTTCGGACCGGTCAAGGACTACGAGTGCAACTGCGGCAAGTACAAGCGCATGAAGCACCGTGGCGTCGTCTGCGAGAAGTGCGGCGTCGAGGTCATCCAGTCCAAGGTGCGCCGCGAGCGCATGGGCCACATCTCGCTGGCCACGCCGGTCGCGCACATCTGGTTCTTGAAGAGCCTGCCGTCGCGCATCGGTAACCTGCTCGACATCCCGCTCAAGGATCTGGAGAAGGTCCTCTACTGCGAGGCGTACATCGTCATCGACCCCAAGGAGTCGGGGCTGTCGGAGCGCGAGCTGCTCTCCGAGGAGATGTACGGCAAGCGCCTCGACGAGCTCGGCGGCGACGCGTTCGACGCCGGCATGGGCGCCGAGGCGATCCTCGAGCTCCTCAAGAAGCTCGACATCGTCAACCTCGCCGAGACCCTGCGCGCCGAGATGCGCGAGGTGACCAGCGAGGCCAAGCGCAAGAAGATCGCCAAGCGCCTGAAGGTCGTCGAGGCGTTCCGCGAGAGCGGCAACAAGCCCGACTGGATGATGCTGACGATCATCCCGGTCATCCCGCCCGACCTGCGCCCCCTGGTGCCGCTCGACGGTGGCCGCTTCGCGACGTCGGACCTCAACGACCTCTACCGCCGCGTCATCAACCGCAACAACCGCCTCAAGCGTCTCCAGGAGCTCAACGCGCCGGAGATCATCATCCGCAACGAGAAGCGGATGCTGCAGGAGGCGGTCGACGCGCTGTTCGACAACGGCCGTCGCGGCAAGACCATCACCGGCCCCAACAAGCGCCCGCTCAAGTCGCTCTCGGACATGCTCAAGGGCAAGCAGGGCCGGTTCCGCCAGAACCTGCTCGGCAAGCGCGTCGACTACTCGGGCCGTTCGGTCATCGTGGCCGGCCCCACCTTGAAGCTGCACCAGTGCGGTCTGCCCAAGCTGATGGCGCTCGAGCTGTTCAAGCCGTTCGTCATGAAGCGCCTGGTCGATCTCGAACTGGCGCAGAACATCAAGAGCGCCAAGCGCATGGTGGAGCGTCGCCGTCCGCAGGTGTGGGACGTGCTCGAAGACGTCATCAAGGAGCACCCGGTGCTCCTCAACCGTGCGCCAACGCTGCACCGCCTCGGCATTCAGGCCTTCGAGCCGGTGCTGGTGGAGGGCAAGGCGCTGCAGATTCACCCGCTGGTGTGCACCGCCTTCAACGCCGACTTCGACGGCGACCAGATGGCCATCCACGTGCCCCTCAGCGCCGAGGCCCAGGCCGAGGCTCGGGTGCTGATGCTGTCGGCCAACAACATCCTGTCGCCGGCCAGCGGTCGCCCGATCGTCACCCCCAGCCAAGACCTCATCATCGGTGGCTACTACCTCACCGAGAAGGTCGACGACGCCAAGGGTGCGGGCCGCGTGTTCCGCCACAACTGGGAGGTGCTGCGCGCCATCGACGAGGGTGGCCTGCACCTGCATGCGCCCATCACCCTGCGCCGCCCCGGCCAGGAGGCGTTCGCCACCACGGCGGGCCGGATGCTGTTCGAGGAAGCCCTCCCCGACGACTACCCCGCCCGCTTCGGCCACATCAACGAGCTCATCAAGAAGAAGGAGATGGGCGTCATCGTCGAGCGCCTCTCCGATCACTACAACAAGAGCCAGGTTGCCGACTCCCTCGACAAGATCAAGAACCTCTGCTACCGCTACGCGGCGCAGAGCGGTCTCACCGTGTCGATCGACGACGTGAAGACGCCCAAGCTCAAGGCCTCCATCCTCGAAGACCATGAGGTGCAGGCCGAGAAGGTGGAGAGCCAGTTCCGCCGCGGCATCATCACCGACGGCGAGCGTCGTCAGCAGGAAGTGCGCATCTGGACCGACGCCACGGCGAAGGTGCAGAAGGCCATGGAGGACGAGTTCAAGGCACAGCGCTTCAACCCGATCGACATGATGGTGGGCTCCGGCGCCCGAGGGAACATGACCCAGATGCGCCAGATCGCCGGCATGCGCGGCCTCGTGGCCAACCCCCGTGGTGACATGATCCCGCGTCCCATCAAGAAGAACTTCCGTGAAGGGCTGGAGACCCTGGAGTACTTCATTGCGACTCCGGGTGCACGAAAGGGCTTGGTCGACACCGCACTGCGTACCGCCGACTCGGGCTACCTCACCCGTCGTCTCGTCGACGTCGCTCAGGAGCTCATCGTTCGCGAGCACGACTGTGGCAGCACCCTCGGTCTGTGGATCGAGAACGTCGGCCCCGACACTGCCAACAAGCGTGCCTACCTCGAGACCAAGCTCTTCGGGCGGGCACTCAGCCAGGACATCACGCTGGCCGACGGCACGGTGCTCGAGCGCAACACCCTGGTGGGCGACAAGGAGATGGACGCCCTGCGCGACGACCCCACGGTGAACCGTGTGCGCGTTCGCTCGGTGGTCACCTGCGACGCCGAGCTCGGCGTGTGCGCACTCTGCTACGGCCGCTCGCTGGCCACCGGCAAGGAGATCGAACTCGGCGAGGCCGTCGGTGTCATCGCCGCACAGTCGATCGGCGAGCCCGGTACCCAGCTGACGATGCGTACCTTCCACACCGGTGGTGTGGCCGGTAAGGACATCGCCGGCGGTCTGCCCCGCGTGGTGGAACTGTTCGAGGCCCGTACGCCGCGTGGCTCGGCCCGCCTGGCCCGCGCCACCGGTGTGGTGCGCCTCGGCGACGACGAGGGCAAGGGCATCCCTGTCACCGTGGTCGACGACCAGGGCGAAGAGCACCAGATCATCCTGCCCACCGGCAGTCGCCCGATGGTGACCGATGGCCAGGACGTGAAGGCCGGCGACCCGATCACCGACGGTCCCTTCGACCCGAAGGAGATCATGGAGATCAAGGGCATTCGCGAGACCCAGCTGTACCTCGTGGAAGAGGTCCAGAAGGTGTACCGCGACCAGGGCGTGAGCATCCACGACAAGCACATCGAGCTCATCGTGCGCCAGATGACCCGCCGTGTCGGTGTGCAGGAGCCCGGCGACACCGGCTTCCTGCCCGGCGAGCGTGCCGACGCCAAGGTGTTCCGCGACACCAACCGCCGCATGGTGGAGGAAGGCAAGAAGCCCGCCGAGGGTCGCCCCGAGATCATGGGTATCACCAAGGCGTCGCTGGCCACCGAAAGCTGGTTGTCGGCAGCGTCGTTCCAGGAGACCACTCGGGTGCTCACCGAGGCCGCCATCGACGGCCGCGGCGACAGCCTGCTGGGCCTCAAGGAGAACATCATCATCGGCAAGCTCATCCCGGCCGGTACAGGCATGGCGCACTACCGCGACTTCGCGGTGGAGGCCCCCGACTACCAGCCGATGACCAGCTACAGCAGCGACTACGACGAAGACCCTGCTGCCTGGTTGAGCAACATTCACGGCACCTACAGCAGCGATGCCGAGGAGACCGTCGCCGAAGGCTGACAAACCTAAAGTCGGCGCTGAGACCGCGTGAGGTGCGGCCTCAGCGCCGACAAATGGGGGCCGATGGGGGCAGGGCGGTTGGTACGGTGTGGCCGTGCCCGACCAGGCATTCGACCATCCTCGTCTCGCCGAGGTGTATGACGCGCTCGAGGGCAGCCGCCACGACCTCGATGCGTATATGGCGATGGCGGCCGAGTTCGGGGCGAGGTCGGTGGTGGATGTGGGTTGCGGCACGGGGTGCCTGGCGCTTCGGCTCGCCGACGCAGGCTGCAGGGTGACCGCAGTGGACCCCGCGTCGGCGTCGGTGCGGGTGGCTCGTTCGAAGCCGGGCGCTCGTCAAGTCGACTGGGTAGTCGGTGATGCGCCGTCCCTGGTGGTCGAGCGACCTGGGCTCGCGGCGGAGATGGCGGTGATGACCGGCAACGTTGCCCAGGTGTTCCTCACCGACGACGAGTGGGACCGCACAGTGCGCGCCATCCACTCGCTGCTCGTGGAGGGCGGAAGATTCGTCTTCGAGACCAGGGTTCCAGCCAAACGGGCCTGGGAGGGATGGAACGGGCCGGGGGCAGATGTGACGGTGCCGGGCGTGGGGCGAGTGAGCGATGACTACCGGGTGACCGAGACACGCACCGATGAGCACGGCGACGTGTTCGTGTCGTTCCGCTCCGACACCCACTTTCATGCCGACGGGACGACGCTGGAGTCGCACTCCACACTGCGGTTCCGCGAACTCGGGCGCATCGAGCAGTCGCTCGTGCGCTGCGGCTTTCACCTCGGCGACGTGCGCGACGCTCCCGACCGGCCAGGGCTGGAATGGGTGGTGGTGGCCACTCGGCGCAGCCTGCACGAGTAGGTTGCTGCGCTCCCTCGCGCGCCTCTAACATTGCAGGGTCCTGTGTACCGGCCAGCGGTATGCGGGTGTCGCAGCAGAAGTCGCAGAGGTAGACGCGTGCCCACCATTCAGCAGCTCGTCCGTCAGGGACGCAGCACCAAGTTCTCGAAGACCAAGACGCCGGCCCTGAAGGGTTCGCCGCAGCGTCGCGGTGTGTGCACCCGCGTGTACACCAACACCCCCAAGAAGCCGAACTCGGCGCTCCGCAAGGTGGCGCGTGTGCGCCTCACCAGCGGTGTCGAGGTCACGGCCTACATTCCGGGCGAGGGCCACAACCTGCAGGAGCACAGCATCGTGCTCGTGCGCGGTGGTCGTGTTCGCGACCTGCCCGGTGTGCGCTACAAGATCATCCGCGGCGCGCTCGACGCAGCCGGCGTGAAGAACCGCAAGCAGGCCCGCAGCCGTTACGGCGCCAAGGCCGCGAAGTAATCGAGCAGTAAGGAAGCATCATGCCCCGCAAAGGTCCCGCCCAGCGTCGCGAGCTCACGCCCGACCCGCTGTACCGTTCGCTGCTCGTCACCCAGATCGTCAACAAGGTCATGTTGCACGGCAAGCGTTCGTTGGCCGAGCGCATCGTGTACGACGCGCTGAAGATCGTTGAAGAGAAGACCGGCTCTGAGCCCATCGCCACGCTGAAGCGTGCGGTCGACAACATCAAGCCGCCGCTCGAGGTGCGCAGCCGCCGCGTCGGTGGCGCCACCTACCAGGTGCCCGTGGAGGTTCGTCCCCGTCGTGCCAGCACGCTGGCCATCCGCTGGCTGGTCGATTTCAGCCGCGCCCGTCGCGAGAAGACGATGGCCGAGTGCCTGGCTGGCGAGCTCATGGATGCCGCCAACGGCCTGGGCGCCAGCATCAAGAAGCGCGACGACATGCAGAAGATGGCCGAGAGCAACCGCGCCTTCGCCCACTACCGCTGGTAGGTCGCCTCGGCCTCACACGGCCGACGAACACTGCGATTCGAACAGGACCCGCCCTCCGGGGCGGGTCCTGTCGTTTTCGACCACGAGCCGGCCCCGGTGGTAGCCCGGTGTCAGCGCGGCAGGAGGGGCTTGCTCATCGTGTAGCTGTGGGGCACATCGACGTACTCGCCCCACGGCTCGCAGGCCTCGAAACCGAAGCGGCGGTACAGGCCGACCGCTGCGGTGAGGTACTCACCGGTCTCCAAACGCAACTCGCTGACGCCGTAGTGGCGGGCGTCGGCTTCGAGCGTGGCCAACACGGCGGCGCCCAGCTTCGCGCCACGCACGTCCGGGTCTGCCCACATCCGCTTCACCTCTGCCGTGCCAGATCGGCCGCTCACGCCATCGATGCGTCGCCAGGCGCCACATGCACGCGGCTCGCCCTCCAACCAGGCGACGTAGAACGCCCCGTTGTCGTCGCTGACATGGTCGGCGTCGACGTGGAAGAAGTTGGTGCCGCCGTCGGGCGTAGCGGCACGTAGCTCGTCGTTGAGCCGGGCGAGCAACTGTTGGACCACCGGCTCGTGCAGTTCGTGGCGCCGAAGCAGCAGTTGTGGCTGGTTCGTGGCCGTGCGGAACGCAAAGGGAGTGGGGCCGAACTGATGGAGGAACTCCAACCGGGCCATGCACTCCTGCAGGGTGGGCGTGTGGCCCGCAGGAACCCACCACATCACCTGCGCCGACTCCACGAACCAGTCGGCGCGGCGACGAAACGTGTCGAGATGAATGCCCTTGTAGACGTAGTCGCGCAGGTGGCTGGGGCTCTCCCACACCGACGAGTTCACGAGCACGAGCGGGTTGGCGTAGGCGGTCTCGTCGGTGTTGCGCGAGTCGATGCCGTGCCGCCACACGAACCCTGGACTGGCTTCCGCAGCCTGGTTGACCGTGTCGAGGAGCGCGACGAACGACGCCGTTTCGGGATGGTCCATCGGGTGGCGCAGCGTGGCCGTGTTGAACTGTGCGAGGTGAGCGTCCACGAGCGGGACGCTATCCGGCCACCTGCTCGCTGAGCACTACCTCTTTGGGTCGTTTGCGGTGGCGTACCCAACGCACGACTTCGATGATGATGTTGATGCCGATGGCGGTGCCGAAGGCCACCCAGAAGGCGGTGGTGTGGTCGTCCTTGAACGGCTGGCCCACCAGGTAGGCGAGGCCGGCTGCGTAGGTGGCCCAGATGCTCCCGGCGATGGCCACCCAGCGCACGAACCACCAGCGGGGCTGACGGGTGATGCCGCTGGAGATGGTGAGTGCCGTGCGCCCCCCAGGAATGAAGCGGGCGGTGATGAGCAGGGGACCGCCGCGGGTGCGGATCTGGTCGGCGGCCCAGCGCAGTCGACGTGCCGTCTTTGGCTTGTGCTCGGCACGGCGGTGGAACCAGCCGCTCCAGCGGTGGCCGATCGCGTATGCCGTGTTGTCGCCGAGGAAGGCGCCCACGGCTCCGGCGACGATCACCATCCACAACGCATACGGAGCGGATTCGGTGGCGACGGAGACCCCGCCAATGATGACGGTGGTTTCGCTGGGCACGGCCGGGATGACCGAGTCGAAGAACGCGATGACGAAGATGGCCGCCAGGAACCACCAATTGCTCGACCACTCGTCGAGTTTGTCGGTGATGTCGGTGATGATGTTTGCCGGTGCGAAGGCGGCGACCACGGGCATGAGCGTGCAGGCTAACCCGTGACCCGCTTGCGGAGGCGGCGAGCGAGGCTGGTGGCACCCATCGCAGTGCCGGTGGTGACGGTGAGGTGCCCCATCTTGCGGCCAGGTCGCGCCTCGGTCTTGCCGTAGAGATGAAGATGTGCCGAGGGCTCGGTGAGTGCGAACTGCCACTGAGGCTCGCCGTTGGCCCACAGGTCGCCCATCAGGTTCACCATCGCCACACCAGGCATGAGCAGGTTGGTGCTGCCGAGTGCCAGGCCGCAGATTGCCCGCACCTGCTGCTCGAACTGGCTCGTCGGGCAGGCGTCGAGCGTGAAGTGACCGGTGTTGTGGGGCCGCGGCGCCAGCTCGTTGACCAACACGTCGTGCTGGTGGACGAACATCTCCACACCGAGCACGCCGACGAAGTTGAGCTGCTCGGCGATGTAGATGCAGAGTTCCGCTGCGTCGGCTTCGGCTCCCTTCGGCACGGTCGCGGGCACACTCGTCGTGTCGAGCACGCCGCGTACGTGCTGGTTCTGGGCGAGCGGAAAGCACGCCGTGCGGCCGTCGACGGTGCGGCCGACCACCATCGACAGCTCACGGTTGAGGAAGAGTCGTTGTTCGAGCACGCACGGAACGCGACCGAGTTCGTCCCACGCCATCGCCAACCCGGCGATGGATGCAACGAGGACCTGTCCCTTGCCGTCGTAGCCAAGGCGCGCAGTCTTCAAGATGGCCGGAAAGGCGAAGTCGGCGGCGGCCTGGAGGTGGTCGGCGGTGGTGATGGGCATGTAAGGAGCCACGTTGACGCCAATGTCGTCGAGGAATGCCTTCTCGGCCAGACGGTCTTGGCACGTCGCCAGTGCGTCGGGGGATGGCCGGATCGGCACGAGGCCTTCGATGGACCGCAGGGCCCCCGCCGGTGCGTTCTCGAACTCGGTCGTGATCACCGCGCAGGTCGCCGCCATCTCGGCCAGCGCCGCATGGTCGTCGTAGGGGGCCACGAGGTGCACGTCGGCCACCTTGCCGGCCGGTGCGTCGGGGTCGGGCTCGAGCACCGTGGTGCGGTAGCCCATCGTGCGGGCGGCCATCACGAAGTAGCGTCCGAGCTGGCCTCCGCCGAGGATGCCCAGCATCGCCGGTGGTGTGATCATCTGCGCAGGGTCGGGTGTGGTCATGCGGGCGTTGTCACTGGAGGGGAAGGGTGCTCGTGGCAGCGTCATGATGGCGCTGGCTGCGGTACTCGGCCAGGGCAGTGGCGATCGCTTCGTCGGTGGCAGCGAGGAGTGCCACGGCGAACAGTGCAGCATTGGTGGCCCCGGCCTCGCCGATGGCGAACGTCGCCACTGGGACGCCCGCGGGCATCTGCACGATGCTGTACAAGCTGTCCTGGCCGCTCAGGTGCCGACTGGGCACAGGGACGCCGAGCACGGGAACCGTGGTCTTGGCCGCGAGCATTCCGGGTAGGTGCGCTGCCCCGCCCGCGCCGGCGATGATGGCCCGGTAGCCGGCCGGGCCGGCCGCCTCGGCGAACGCGAACATCTCGTCGGGCATGCGATGTGCGCTGAGCACCTGCGTGTGGTGCGGCACGCCGAATTGTTGGAGCACGTCGACCGCCTTGCTCATGGTGGGCCAGTCGCTCGCCGACCCCATCACTACCGCCACGACCGGAGCGCTCATCCCCCCAGTCTGCCCCATTGTCGGCGCTGGCACCGCGTGGAGTGCGGTGCCAACGCCAACTTTCGGTGACCCCCACCAAAGTTGGCGCTCAGGCTGCGTCAGGTGCGGTGCGAGCGCCGATGTTGAGGACGCGACGGCGGCGGTGGGCCAGGGTTGCCAGATCGGCGACGACGGCGTCGAGCGACGACCGGATACGACTGCTCGGCACGCGCACCACTTCCGCTCCGGTGAGGCGGATGTCGATATCGCGGGCCTTGTCGTACTCGCTCTGCTCCTGCGCAGCGTGCCATGTGGGGTGATCGACCTCCACATAGAAGCCCCACTCGGGAACCCCCAGGTCGGGATGGACGGGCGTGCCGTTGCGAAGAGTCACGGGCGGATGGCGAACGAACATCGTCAACCCGGCCCGATGGAGCGCTTCCAGCAGCACGACTTCATCGTCGGAGTCAGCCGCCTTCCCTGCCGTCGGCCGGGCGCCGATCACCCGGAGTGCCCGGCTGGCTCCCGGCCGGCCGCGCCGGGCGATTTCGACCGCTCGTGTCATCAACTCCTCGTGGGTGGCCAGCCCATCGGCGATGATCTGCTCGGTGATGGACAGCAGGGCCACGTCGCTGACGTGCTTGGCGAGGTCGAACCAGGTCTGTGCAGCGTCGGTGTGGCGGATGCCGTCCGCTCGTTCGATGATGTGTGCGCTCAGATCGAGCCTCGTGCGGTGCACCTTCACCGTCGGCCCAACGGGTTTCGTGAGTCGCTGGGTGACGACGTGCAGGTACAACGAGTTGCAGCGTCGAAGCTCGAACAGGGTGCCAGCAGTGAAGCACGACAGCACCAGGCTGCCGTCGGCGGCGCACACGGCTCGGCACCTGCCGTGGAAGCTGAGCGGCGTGGAGGCGAGCCGATAGACCGACTCGAAGAGCGGGATGAGTACCTGGCGACGCACCAGGAAGTCGCGTTGATCATCGGTGATGCCGAGTCGGCGCAGTTCGTGACCGTTGACGATGCCGTGGTGGTCGTGGAACCAGTCGGCCACGGTGCGGTCGAACAAGGACATGGGCGTTCCCCTTACGTGAATGGGTGACAACTGGGGGAAGCCACTGGCGACCATATCGCCGTCGGTCGCACCAGCAACCCGTCCCCCAACATCGGCGCTGAGACCGCGTGAGATGCGGTGCGAACGCCGACTTTGGGGAGCCCCGGCAATGTTGGCGTTGAGACCGCGTGGAGTGCGGTGCCATCGCCGACGTTCGTGGGGTGGGGGTGTACGGGTGAGGGTGAGGGTGAGGGCTAGAGGGCGGCGCCGGCGCGTTCGCCGTCGACGATGGCGGCGTGGGCGCGGCGGGGGGGCACGCAGTCGCCCACCCTGGGGACGTTCACACCGGCCGCGAGGAGGTCGCGATACAGCCCCGCGCCCCGGGTTGGGGGGACGGGCA
>DMQJ01000194.1:0-2746 GCA_003455715.1 Acidimicrobiaceae bacterium
GCCGGCATGGGCGCCTTGTGCGCGCTCGTCTTCGGCGTGGTCGCCATGCGCGCAAGCCGGGCCGCCGAGCGCGGCCCGCACGGCTTCGCCATCGCTGGCCTCACCTTCTCGGTCGCTGCGCTCGCGCTCTGCGTCGTCGGGTTCCAGTTCACCCGCGCGGTGATGGACGAACTCGATCAACTCGCTGCCGCAGGCCCACATCGAGTGTCGATCACCGACTGCTCGACCACCGGTCGGCTCGTGTCGGTGGCGGGCAGTCTCACCAACCTCGACGACATCACACAGACCTTCATCATCGAACTCACCGTCGCCGACGCTTCCTCAGGCTCGGTGCTTGCGTTCGACACAGTGAGCACCGGCATGGTCGACCCAGGCGACACCGTCGAGTTCGAAACGACGGTGGCGTTGGCCGAGTCTGCGCCAGCCGACGTGGAGTGTGTGGTGCGCGACGTGCGCGGCCCCAGCCTGTTCGAACCCGCCCCCTGAAGGCTGGCTGGCTACCCGGAAGCCGACGTTGAGGCCACCCACGCGTCGTACATTCGGCGATACACGCCATTGCGCTGCAGCAACTCGTCGTGCGTGCCGTCTTCCACCAGCAGGCCGTGGTCGAGCACCAGCACCCGCTGCGCACGCGCTGCCGTCGACAGACGGTGAGCGATGGCGATGGTGGTACGACCGGCGGCGAGGCGCTCGAGTGCCCGGCTGAGCCGCACCTCGGTGAGTGCATCGACCGACGATGTGGCCTCGTCGAGCACGAGCACCGCCGGATCGACCAGCGAGGCACGGATGAGAGCGACCAACTGACGCTCACCGGCCGACAGTTGCGTGCCTCGCTGTCCGACCTCGGTGTCGATCCCGTCAGGCAGGTTGTCGAGCCACTCGCGCAGATCGAGGCGTTCGATGGCCTGCTCGAGGTCGGCGGGCTGCAGGCCCGGCCGGGCGAACAAGAGGTTCGCGGCAATCGACCCGTCGAACAGGAATGGCTCCTGGGGCACCACGGTGAGCCGCTCGCGAAGTGCTGCATTGCCAACTCGGGTCAGCGGAACCCCACCCAACGCGATGGAGCCGGCCGTCGGGTCGGCCATCCGGGCGATGAGGCGGCCCAGCGTGGTCTTGCCCGAGCCGGTCTCACCGATGACCGCTACCTGCTGACCTGCTGGAATGTGGAGAGAGAGCCCAACCAGTACTGGGGGTTCGTCGGTGTCGGAACGACTGCGGTAGCTGAAGTCGACACGATCGATGGTGACCGACAGCGGGCCGGCGGGCAACGGCTGTGGCACGTCGGGCTCAGGCGGACCCACCGGTATCTCCAGCACCCCGAGCACTCGACGCATACCGGCGACGGCCGTCTGCGTTTGATCGAGCACTTCGGTGAACTCGGCAATGGGTTCGAGGAAGCGTTGGGTGAGGAACACGAAGCCCACCATCGCTCCGGCGGTGAGGCCGCTGCTCGGGCCGCGGACGACACCAACGGTGACGACGGCCGACACCGTGAGCACGTTGAAGACCTCACCCGACGGGAACAGGAAGGCCCCGATGGTGCCCGCCTTGATGAACGCATCGGAGCGCTCACGGCTGGCGTGCTTCACCTTGGAGGCGTAGCGAGGTCCGGCACCGTACGCGCGAAGCGTTTCGGCGCCCGACACCACTTCGCTGAGCTGGGTCATGACCTCTGCGTTGCGATGCCGTGCGATGTCGTAGGCGCGCACCAAGTGCCGCTGCACCTTACGCAGCACGAACGCCAGCGGCGCTGCCACTACGAAGGCGACGAGCGCCAGCATCCAGTCGTAGGCGAGCATCACCGACGCCACCAGCAGCATCAAGGTGCCGTCGAGCAACCATGCGAGACCGCCCCACTGGAAGAACTGGGCGAGCGTCTCGACATCGCTGGTGACACGGGCGACCAGGGCGCCCTTCCGCTCCTCGCTGTGGTCGGCGAGACTCAGCCGGTGAATGTGCTCGAACAACCGGACGCGTAGCCCGTAGAGCGCCTCCTCGCTTCGCCGGCCGAGCCGGTACACCGCTGTTCGCTGCGCCCAGGTGGCCAACAGCACGGCGCCCAGCGCAATGGCCGCCATCGTGGTGATGATGCCAACACGCACGTCGCCGTCTCGAAACCCACGGTCGATGGCCTGTTGGATGGTGATGGGGACTACGACCCGACCAGCGGCTCCGACGAGCGCGAGAAAGAGGGTGAGCCCGAAACCGATGCGGAGCGCTGGAGCAGCCTTCACCCCGCGGCCAATGGTTTCCACCGCGGTCCATCTGCTGATGGGCTCAGTCATGGAGCGCTCCCAACGGTTCGGAAGCTCCGGCCGCTGCAGCGGCAGCTTCCGCGTCCATCGCCGCTCGATCGTGCTCGAAGGCCTCGATGAGCGTGCGATACGCAGGGACGGTTGCCATCAGGTGCTCGTGCCGACCATGGGCTACCACCGTGCCCTCGTCGAGGAACAGCACGTCGTCGGCAAGCGCAATGGTGGACGGGCGGCTGGCCACGGCTACCACCGTGGTGGAGCCGAGCGCACGACGAAGGTTGGCCAACACCTTGGCCTCCGTTGCCGGGTCGAGAGCGCTGGTGGTGTCGTCGAGCAGCAGCACCGTCGGGCGGCGCACCAGCGCCCTCGCCAGCGCCAACCGCTGTCGCTGACCGCCCGACAGGCCAACCCCGCGCTCGCCCACCTCGGTGTCGAGACCGGCCGGCAGCTCGTGCACGAAACCTGCCTCGGCCACCCCCAGCGCAACGTCG
>DMQJ01000194.1:2915-7399 GCA_003455715.1 Acidimicrobiaceae bacterium
CGAACCCTGCCTCGGCCACCGCCAGCGCAACGTCGATGGCGTCGCTACCGACCGCAGCTCCGAGCGTGATGTTCTCTCGCACCGAGCCAGCCAGCAGGAAGGCTTCTTGGAAGACGATCTCCACTCCAGTGTGTGGCACGGTGATGGTGCCACTGCTCGGCGAAACGAGTCCGGCAATCAGGTGGAGCAGCGTGGTCTTCCCTGCGCCGGTGGCGCCCACCACGGCCACCGTGCGGCCGCCCGGCATCTCGGCGTCCACCCCGGCGAGCACCTCGCGCTCGCCATCGTGGGTGAAGTGCACGTTGGCGAGGCGCACCCCAGTGCCTTCGGCGCGATCCAACCCGTCGGCTGGGTCGGCCTGCACGGGCTGATCGAGCAACGAGCGGATGCGGGTCCAGCCTGCAAGTGAGTGAGGAAGCTCGGAGAGCGTGTACCCGATGAGGCGCAGCGGAAAGACCAGGAGGATGAACAGATACAGAAAGCTGGCGAGTTCGCCCACCGTCATCGCGCCATCGCGTACTCGGTAGGCACCACCCACGAGCAGCAGGATGTTGACAGCGGTGGGAATGCCGTCGAGTAGCGCCTCGAATGCGCTGCGCAGCTTCACCGCTCCGAGCCGGGCCTCCCGCAGGCGTCCGGCGATGAGCGACAGGCGCTCGGTCTCACGAGCCTCGGCGCCGAACGACTTGACCACCGCAACGCCGTCGAAGCTCTCGTGCACCGCTGCGCTGAGCACACCGAGTTCGTCCTGCGCGGCGTTGTAGAAGCGGTCGACGCGCCGTTGGTAGGTGACGTTGAGGGCGATGAGCAGGGGAAACACCGCTACGGCCGCCAAGCCCAGCATCCAGTCGCTCACCAACAACCAGGTGCTGGAGAGGAAGATCATCACCACCACACCCGACGCGAACGGCAGCGGATTGAGAATCGCTGTGGCCGCCTCGGCATCCACCCCGGCGCGGGTGATGAGGTCGCCGGTGCTCTGCATGCGATGCCACGGCACCGGTTGGGCGACGAGACGATCGACCACCTCGCCGCTGATGCGCTCGGTGACTCGCCAACTGGTGCGGCCCGCCCAGGTGCGACGAACCACCACACCCGCCGCACGGAACAACCCGAGCATCACGAGCACGCCGAGGATGGCGGCAACCGTGCCCACCGACACCGAGCCTTCGTTGAAGCGAGGGTCGATGATGTCGTCGGTGATGAGGCGCACCATGGCGGCGGAGGCCACGGTGCATGCTGCGAACACAGCGGCGCCCCCGACAGCGATGGCGAACGTGCGCTTCTGCGTGCGCAGCAGGGCGCGCACCAGCCGGAACGCCTGGGCCGCGCGGCCACGCGGCAACGGAACGTCTGTACCCTCCCCCACGCTCCGTGTATCTATCACCGAACGAGTGTCACGCGGTGGGGAATATGTCAGGTCGTCCGTCACCCCGTAGCGTTGGCGCCGTGGATCAGCTCAACCTCGGGCTCCTCGCCCTGCGTGTGGTGTTCGGCCTCTTCCTCGCGTACCACGGCTACAACAAGGTGTTCGGCGGCAACGGTTTGAAGGGCACCGCCGCGTGGTTCGAGGGCATCGGCCTGAAGTGGCCAACGTGGCAGGCACGCATCGCCGCCACCACCGAAATTGGTGCGGGCATCATGTTCGCAGCTGGCCTGCTCACCCCCTTGGCTGCGGCCGGCATGGTGGGCGTGATGGTGGTGGCCATCGTCGTCGCACACTGGAAGGTCGGCTTCTTCATCTTCAAGCCCAACCAAGGCTGGGAGTACTGCGCATCCATCGCGCTGGTGGCGGTGGTGGTGGCGCTCATCGGGCCGGGCGAGTGGTCGCTCGATCACGCGCTCGACCTCGTGCCCAGCGGCTGGACCGGAGGCCTCGTGGCCCTCGGCCTCGGTGTGGGCGGCGCCCTTGCCCAGCTCGCCGTCAGCTATCGCCCCAAGGAGCACTCATGAGCGACACCATGATCGCCCCCGATCAACAGCCTGGCTACGGCCAGGACGAACGCCCGGCGGGCCGGTGGTGGGTGAAGCTCATCCTCCTGCTCGGCTGCCTGCTGATGGCCGCAATGTGGCTGTACTACCTGTTGCTCGCCCCCGACAAGGGTGTCTACCAACTCGACGACGACACCTGGGCGCCCCAGGCCGCAGCCGTGTGCGCAGCGGCCAAGGCCGAGATGAGGGCACTCGAGACGACCGAGGGTGGCTTCATCGAAGAGCCCACGGTCGAGCAGATGGCCGAGCGGGCGCGCATCGTGGGTGAGGCAACCGATGTTCTCGAGCAGATGGTGGACGACGTGATGGCCATCCCGGTCGACAACGATCGCGATCGCGCCATTCTCGCTGTGTTCGAGGAGCACTACCGCATGGTCATCGCCGATCGACGGCGCTACGAGAACAGCATGGCCAACGGCGAGAACGTTCGCTACACCGAAACCGTCGTGAAGGAGGCCGGCGGCCCGGTCACCAACGTCATCACCGACTTCACGGCTGGCGTGAAGGGCAACGACGTGCCCGAATGCTCACCGCCCAACGACCTCATCAACACCAAGGCGCCCGGGTGAGAGCTCGAGTACGGGCGGCCTGGAGCCGCGCAGCCGGCACGCTGGTGCGCCGCGCCTGGACCTGGGCGGGCATGGTGGGCTCGATCGGCCCGCACGATCGCGCCGGCCGAAAGTTCGGCACGTTCGGTGAGGGCAGCATCATCTGCTTCCCCACCAACACGGTGTTCAACGAGCGCTACATCCACATTGGATCCGGCACGATGATCGGCCCACAGGCCACGCTCTCGGCTGGCATGGTGCCAGGGCAGGAGTGCCTCAGCGACCCGGTGGTGCGCATCGGCGACCGCTGTCTCATCGGGAAAGGCAGCGGCATCGTCGGCCACTTCAGCATCGAGATCGGCAACGACGTCTGGACCGGTCACCATGTGTACATCACCGATCAGAACCACGGCTACGACGACATCTCGCGCCCCATCTCGCAGCAATCGCAGCCCGAACGACCGGTCTTCATCGGCGACGGCTCGTGGATCGGCCACGGCACCGTGGTACTTCCGGGCGCCCGAATCGGCCGCCACGTCACCATTGGCGCCAACTCCGTGGTCACCGGCGACATCCCCGACTTCAGCGTCGCGGCGGGCACACCGGCCAAGGTCATCCGCCGCCATGTCGAGGGAACCGGCTGGGTTCGAGAACGCTGAGGGCGCCCGGTGTGCGCCAGTCGGGGTACGCTCTGGTACCCCTTCGATCGCCGGAGTTTCCGCCCACCACGATGAACGTCTCTCCTTCCACGACTGAGTCCGCTTTGCGCCATCCGGTGGCAAAAGGTTGGCTGGTCCACTGCGTCACCGCCCTCGGCGCCCTGTGCGGGATGTTCGGCCTGATGGCCGTCGTCGACGGCGACTTCAAGGTGGCCATCGTGTGGCTGGCGGTGGCAATGATCGTCGACGGTATCGATGGCCCCGTGGCTCGAGCCTGGGATGTGCGTACCCACGTGCCGCGCATCGACGGCTACACCCTCGACCTCATCATCGACTATGTCACCTGCATCGTCATTCCGGTGCTGTTCATGATCCGCTTCGACATGTTGCCGAACCGGGGCGGACTACTGATTGCTTCGTTCGTGTTGTTCCTGTCGGCACTGTGGATGAGCCGCACCGATCAGATGACCGACGACCTCTACTTCAACGGCTTCCCGTGCGAGTGGAACATGATCGTTCCCACCCTCTATCTCCTCGAAGCGTCGCCCTGGGTCACTGCCACGGTGTGCATTGCGCTGGCACTCACCCAGCTCACCAACTGGAAGTTCATTCACCCCATGCAGGTTCGCAAACGGCGTGTGCTCAACGTCACCGTCACCGTGGCCTGGCTCGCCGTGGTGCTGCTGATGACGGCCGACTGGCCGGCACACAACGAAGTGGGTAAGTGGTTGCTCATCGCGTGCCCGCTCTACATCGTGGGGGTCGGGGCCTGGCGCACGCTCGGGCCTGAGTCTGCCCTCGACCATGGCGCAGCCAACACAGCGCACGCCTGAGCCGCGCACCCCACCGCCGGGCGGTGGCTGTCTCACCGACGTGGCCGGTCTTTCGGTCGGCCACCACGCCCGCGTCACTCGCGGCTGGCGCACCGGCACCACCGCGGTGCTGTTGCCCCCCGGATCGGCGGTCGGAGTCGACGTTCGTGGTGGCGGGCCAGGCACCCGCGAGACCGACCTGTTGCACCCGCAGGCCACCATCGACACCGCTCACGCCATCTGCCTCACCGGGGGCAGCGCCTTTGGCCTCGCCGCAGCAGGTGGAGTCATGGAGTGGCTGGCTGAGCGCGGTGTGGGCTTCCCGGTCGGCGCCCAGCCCGACGAGGTGGTGCCTCTGGTTCCGGCTGCCGTCATCTTCGACCTCGGGCGCGGCGGACGGTTCACCAACCGCCCCGACCACGACTTCGGCTATCGGGCCGCGGCGGCGGCTCGCCCACGCCCCAGCCGCAACG
>DMQJ01000519.1 GCA_003455715.1 Acidimicrobiaceae bacterium
CGCTTCACGGCCGAGCGGCGTTGTCAGATCGCAGCGGTCGCCCGCGAGGCCTACCTGGCCGCCGAGCCGTCACCGCCGTGGGTGCGCCCGTACGGCGACGCGGCGCTCGATGTCGCGTACCGTCTTGCCCGCCACGCTGGAACGCTCACCGAGGAGTTCTACGTGCAGGTAGTCAACGACGAGCCCCCCGCCGGCCTCCACCCACTCGACTGGGTGGAGGTGGTGGGCATCGTCGTCGCGGTCGTTCCCCCAGTTGCCTTCGCTCGGGCCGTCGGCATGCCCATCCCTTCGCTGCCGCAGCCGACTCCTGGCCCTCCCACGGGCCACGAGGCGGCCGAACTCGCCCCGGCTGAGCTGAACTGGGTGCCGGTCGCAGCGCCGGCCGACAGGGTTGCCTCGGTGGTGCAGGCGCTCAGCGCGCTGCCGGCTGAGTTCGACAACCTGTGGCAACTCGCCGCCGCGCAGTACATGAGCGACGCCCAGATGGACGATCCACTGTGGAACCGGGGCACGCTCAGTCGCCCGCAGATGGAGTTGGTGGCCGGCCGTTTGAGCCTGCTGCGCCAGTGCTTCTTTTGAACGACTGCTCACGCCGGCATGCTCAGTTGGAGCAGCACCGAGGAAGGCAACCCGGCCGATCTGAGCGCGATCGTCGACGGATCCGGCGACGGCGGTCTGCAGCACGGGGCGGCGCTCGTGGGTTTCGCCGAGGCCATCGCCGGATGGGACGACACGGTGCTGGCCGCGGCCCGTGAGCGACTCGTCGATGACGCAGGTGAGGCATTCATGGTGGACGCGGCTGCCGTGGCCGCCAACTTCGAGATGATGACCAGGGTGGCCGACGGCACTGGAGCCCGATTTCCTGCAGCGGCGGCGACGGCACGACACGACCTCGACCAGCGGTTGGGGCTGCACGGCTTCACGTCGCGTCGATGACCTGTGGGTGACCGCCGAACGGTCACTGGCGGGGCAGACTGTGTGAATGGAAGTCTTCGAGACACGTCTTCCCGGTGTGGGTGTCCGCTACGAGTTCCACACCGAGTCCGGTGAGCCGATCGGTGTCGTGGTGCGACGCGACGGAGTTCGCGAGGTGGCGCTGTTCGATGCCGACGACCCCGACCGCTGCAAGGCGTCGGTGTCGGTGGGTCCGGCCGACGCTGCCGTGCTGGTGGACCTTCTCGGGGGGAGCAAGCTCACCGAGCGACTCGCCGACCTTCGTCAGGAGGTAGAAGGTCTCGCCATCGAATGGATCACCCTTCCCGCAGTGGGCGGACTTGCAGGGCGCACGATCGGCGATGGCCGCATCCGCACCGACACCGGCGCCTCGGTGGTGGCGGTCGTTCGCGGCGGCACATCGCATCCCGGCCCCGGCCCCGAGTTCCGGCTCGAAGCCGGCGACAAGGTGCTGGTGATGGGGAGCGACGACGCCGTCGAGTTGGCTGGCGCCCGACTGGCCGGTTGATGTCGTGATCGCGGCGGGCGCCTCGGGCGACGTCCTTCTGGAGTTGGGCGTCGTCCTCCTGGTCCTTGCCGTGGTCGGCCGCGCCGCCGGCCGCATCGGGATTCCATCGGTGCCGCTCTATCTGTTGGCTGGCCTGGCGATGGGGGAAGGCGGCCTTGTCCCCCTCAACGCCAGCGACGACTTCATCCGCGTCGGCGCGGATGTCGGGGTGGTGCTGCTGCTCCTCCTGCTTGGTCTGGAGTACAACGCCGAGGAGCTGCGCGACGGGCTGAAAGGCAACTGGAAGGCGGGTGTGGTCGACTTCGTCACCGGTGCGGTGCCCGGTGCCGTCGCCGGGCTGCTGCTCGGCTGGGGCGCCACGGCCACTGTGGTGCTTGCGGGAGTCACCTACATCTCGTCGTCGGGCATCATCGCCAAACTCCTCGGTGATCTCGACCGCATCGCCAACCGCGAGACACCCGTGGTGCTGTCGATCCTGGTCATCGAAGACCTGGCGATGGCGGCGTTCCTTCCTGTGCTGGGCGTACTGCTGGCTGGCATCGGGTTGGTGGAGGGCACGCTCACCGTGGGTGCGGCGCTGGCTGCCGTGGTGATTGCGTTGGCGGTGAGCATCCGGTGGGGAGCACACGTGTCGCGAGCCGTGGCTGCCCGCACCCAGGAGGTGCTGCTGCTCACGTTGCTCGGCCTCACCCTGCTGGTAGCAGGGCTGGCGGAGCGCCTGCAAGTGTCGTCGGCGGTGGGAGCATTCCTCATCGGTGTCGCGATCTCCGGTCGAGTGGCCGAGAGCGGCCGGGAGTTGCTCGAGCCGTTACGTGATGTGTTCGGCGGACTGTTCTTCGTGTTCTTCGGCTTGCAGATCGACCCAGCGACCTTGCCGCCGGTGCTGCTTGCCGCGGTGGCACTCGGGGTTGCATCCACGATCGGCAAGCTGATGACGGGGTGGTGGGCTGCGGGCCGGGCGGGCGTCGGGCCACGTGGTCGATGGCGTGCAGGGTTGTCGCTCGTGGCCCGCGGCGAGTTCTCCATCGTCATCGGTGGCCTGGGTGTTGCCGCCGGGCTCAACGCCGACCTCGGGTCGCTCACTGCGGCGTACGTGCTGGTGATGGCCGTGGTGGGTTCGCTGCTGATGCGATTCGCCGACGACCTGCCGCTGCCGCCGTTCCTTGCCCGCCGGTCAACCCGGTAGCGGGCCGCCGTCGTCGCTGCCGTCGTCGGTGCCGCCGTTGGTGCTGCCGTCGCCGCGTTGATCGCGCAGGAACTGCTCGAACTGTGCGGCGAGGTCGTCGGCCGTTGGCATCGATGCCTCCATCCGCCGATCGAAGTCGCGCTCCAGCATGGCCACATAGGCCGCCGCCTGGGGCTCGTCGGCGACAGCCTCATCGTGCAGGCTGCGCCAGCGCATGGCGTCTTCGTCGAGTGAGGAGTGCCCGGTGGGAACGTCGAGTACGTGCTCGAGATGGCGCAGCAGGGCCGCTGACGCCTGAGGGTGCTTGGCGTTGCCGAGGTAGTGCGGAATGGCCACGCGGATTGACACGGCTGGAATGCCCGCCTGGTCGAGCGCCGTCTGCAAGACGCCCACGAGCCCGGTGACGCCCTGATAGCGCGGTTGCGAGAGGCCGAGGGCGCGTGCCAGTGCTTCGTTGATAGTGCTGCCCACTACCTGCGGCGGCCGGCTGTGCGGCACAGCCTCGGGCGCGGCGCCGAGCGTGACCACCACTTCGCACCCGAGCCCTTGGGCGACGGCGATGACGGCGTCGGCGAACGTGGCGTAGCGGAGGTGGGGCTCCACTCCGGCGAGCACCACGAGGTCGTGGGCTTTCCCCGGGTGGCGGACGATTCGGAACTCGTTCTCGGGCCAGCGAATCTGGCGCAGTTCGGCGTCGTCGAGTTCCACCTGTGGGCGTTCCTGGGTGAAGTCGAAGAACGGGTCGGGGTCGATCGAGGCCACCACTGGCGCCACGCGTTCGGCGGCCAGCGTGTCGACGGCGTCGGTGGCCACCTCGGCGATGTCGAACCATCCGCGCAGGGCCAGCACCATGATGGGCCGGTGCAGCGGGGCGAGTCCGTCGAACGCGGTGGTGAGCACCTGCTCGGTCACGCCAGGGCACCCACCACGTAGTCGATACAGGCGGTGAGTGCGCTGATGTCGTCGGGTTCGATGGCGGGGAACATGCCGATGCGCAATTGGTTGCGGCCCAGCTTGCGGTAGCTGTCGGTGTCGACGATGTGATTGGCGCGCAGGGCGGCGCACACGTCGTTGGCGCTGATGCTCGGGTCGAGGTCGATGGTGCCCACCACGGTGCTGCGCTGCATCGGATCGGCGACGAACGGCGTGGCGTAGTCGCTGCGCTCGGCCCAGCCATACAGACGGCTGGCGCTGGATCGGGTGCGGGAGATGCAGAAGTCGAGCCCACCGTGGCTGAGCATCCAGCCGATCTGTTCGTTGAGCAGCACGAGTGTGCCGAGGGCCGGTGTGTTGTACGTCTGGTTGGCCACCGAGTTGTCGAGCGCGGTCATCAGGTTGAGCGACGCTGGTTGCCAGCGGTTGCTGTGGCCGATCTCGCGAATGCGTTCCACCGCGGCCGGTGAGCAGGCGGCGAGCCACAAGCCACCGTCGCCAGCGAAGCACTTCTGCGGAGCGAAGTAGTACACGTCGACCTCATCGGGCACCCACGGCAGGCCACCGGCAGCGGAGGTGGCATCGACCACCACGAGCGCGTCGCCATCGGGCCGCTTGAGGTGCATCATCACCCCGGTGGAGGTTTCGTTGTGGGTGAGGGCAACCACGTCGACGCCCTCCGGCACCGACTCTTTGATGGCCGGGTGCGTTCCGGGGTCGCTCGCCTCGATGACCGGCGACTGCAGGTGAGGGGCGGCCGCCGCGGCGTCGGCGAACTTCTGGCTGAACTCGCCGAACACGTAGTGCTGACTGGCGTTGCGGATGAGGCCGAAGGTGGCGACGTCCCAGAACATCGTCGACCCGCCGTTGCCGAGGACGATCTCCCAGTCTTTGCGCAGGCTGAACAGTTCCTTCAGCCCCTCGCGCACCGAGGCGACGAGGTGCTTGACGGGCGGCTGGCGATGCGAGGTGCCGAGCAGGCCCTGGTTCGATTGGGCGAGGGCCAGCACCTGCTCGGGTCGTACCTTCGACGGCCCGCATCCGAAACGACCGTCGTGAGGCAGCAGGTCGGCGGGAATGACGATGGAGGTGGGGTCGACGCTCACCCTTCCAGTCTTGCGGGCGCGCAGGTGCTCCACGCAAGCCCTTGTACGGAAGGTCTATTCCTGAGGCCCGTCCGCAGGGCGGCCGGTAGCCTTGGCGTGGCCCGTTGTGGCCGTCCGACCCCTTCCGTGAAAGGCCCATCGTGAAGCGCACGTCCGCTCGTCTCGCCGCCATTGCCGAATCCGCCACGCTCGCTGTCGATGCCAAGGCCAAGGCGTTGAAGGCGAAGGGCGAGAACGTCATCGGCTTCGGTGCCGGCGAGCCCGACTTCCCGACGCCCGAGAACATCGTCGAGGCCGCCGTTGCTGCGTGCCGCAACCCGGCGATGCACAAGTACACGCCGGCCGCGGGCCTGCCCGAGCTGCGTGAGGCCGTCGCCGCGAAGACGCTGCGCGACAGCGGCTTCTCCTGCCAGGCCAGCCAGGTGCTCATCACCAGTGGCGGCAAGCACGCCGTGTTCACCGCTTTCGCAGCGTTGTGCGACCCGGGCGACGAAGTCATCTGCCCGGCCCCGTACTGGACCACCTACCCGGAAGCCATCGTGCTGGCCGGTGGCGTACCCGTCGTGGTCGACACCGACGAGTCGACCGGCTTCAAGGTCACCGTCGAGCAACTCGACGCCGCGCTCACGCCGCGCACCAAGGTGCTGCTGTTCGTCAGCCCCGACAACCCGAGCGGTGCCATCTACTCGCCCGAGGAAGTGGAGGCCATCGGCCGCTGGGCCGTGGAGAAGGGCGTGTGGGTGCTCACCGACGAGATCTACGAGCACCTCGTGTACGGCGACAACCGGTTCGTGTCGATGCCCACGGTCGTGCCCGAGCTTGCCGAGCAGTGCGTCATCGTCAACGGTGTCGCCAAGACCTACGCCATGACCGGGTGGCGCGTCGGCTGGATGATCGGGCCGAGCGATGTCATGAAGGCCGCCATCAACTTCCAGTCGCACAGCACGTCGAACGTGTCGAACGTGGCGCAGATCGCTGCGCTCGAGGCCGTGCGCGGCGACCTGTCGGCAGTGGCGATGATGCGCGAAGCCTTCGCCCGCCGTGCCGTCACCATGCACCGGATGCTCAACGACATCCCCGGTGTCACCGCCATCGAGCCCCAGGGCGCGTTCTATTGCTACCCCAACGTGAAGGGTCTGCTCGG
Organism: Acidimicrobiaceae bacterium; assembly: GCA_003455715.1. GTDB lineage: Bacteria > Actinomycetota > Acidimicrobiia > Acidimicrobiales > Ilumatobacteraceae > UBA668. Next base: position 5,832 of record DMQJ01000519.1, read on the forward strand.
TCGGCCGTTGGGTCCCAACGGCACGGTGTGCAACACCACGCTGGAGTTGGCCGACACCATCCTCGGCGAGGCGAAGGTGGCGTTCGTGCCCGGCGAAGCGTTCGGCACCCCCGGCTACGCGAGGTTCAGCTTCGCCATGGCCGACGCCGACATGGAGGAAGGCATCCGCCGCATCCACCAGTGGGCGACGGCCTGACCCCCTTCCCCCAAAGTCGGCGCTGAGACCGCGCACGCGGCGGCGCGAGCGCCGATGTTGAACAGGGTGCGGCGCGGGCGTGATGTTGCGTAGGGTTCGGCGGTGACCTCGGCTGACTTCGGTTTCGATTCGCTTTCGCTCGACTGGCTGCGCGCCAAGCCCGGCGCGAAGTGGCATCGTCACGGCGTCCCGTGGGCGGCGTGGGTGGCCGACATGGACTTCCCGCCGCCGCCGTGTGTGGACGAGGCGTTGCGGGCGGTACTCGATGGCGGCGACCTCGGCTACCCCGACTGGAAGCACATCACGGGTGGCTCCCCCGCCTCGGTGGCGTTCGCGGAACGGTGCGCATCTCGCTATGGGTGGACCTTCGACGCCGAGCACCTGCGCGAGTTGAATGACGTCGTGCAGGGCATCCAAATGGTGCTGCACCTGTGCACGTCGCCCGGCGACGGGGTGGTGGTGCACACGCCCGCCTATCCGCCGTTCCTGCACAGCGTGGAAGACAACGCCCGCCGCGTGGTGCGTGTGCCTGCGCTTGCCTCGGCGGAGTCGCCCTCCGGCTGGCGGTTCGACCACGACGCGCTCGACCAGCGTCTGTCGGCCGAGCCGGCGAAGGTGCTGCTGCTCTGCCACCCGCACAACCCCACCGGCCACGTCTTCTCCGAGGCCGAGTTGCGACAACTGGCCGACATCGCCGAACGGCACGACCTGCTGGTGATCAGCGACGAGATCCACGCCGACCTGACCTATTCGCCGGCGGCACATCGGCCGATGGCGCTGTTCGCGCCGGAACGCACCGTCACCATCCATGCCGCGTCGAAGGCCTTCAACCTCGCTGGCCTCCGCTACGCCATCATGCACGTCGGCCCGCGATGGGTGCGTGAACGTCTTGCCTCGGTGCCCGACCACTTGTTCGGCGCAGCCAACCTGATGGGTGCGGCGGCCGCCGTGGCGGCGTGGCGCAGCGGCGACGAATGGTTGCGCGCGGTGGTCGCGCACCTCGACGGTCAGCGGAACTTCCTCGCCGACCTGTTGGCGATGTATCTGCCCGATGTGGTCTACACCCCGCCCATGGCCACGTATCTCGGGTGGCTCGATTGCCGGCACATGGGCATGGGCGATGACCCGTCAGAGGTCTTCGCTCAGCGCGGTGTGCGGCTCAGCGAGGGCCCGAACTTCGGCCCCGAGGGGCACGGCTTTGCCCGCCTCAACTTCGCCACCTCCACGGAGGTGCTGCGTGCAACCGTGCAGGCAATGGCCACGTAGCGACGCTGCGTTCGCCCGTTAGTTCCGCACTCGGCACTCGACATCGACAACCGACACCGGGCCGGTGCTGCGGCTGTCGGCGGAGGCGACGAAGTTGTCGCCGAGGACGAAGACCTGATCCGCCGGCACCTCGACCGGACCAAAGTCGCCCAGCTCGTTCACATCGGTGACGTCGGTGAGGAGGGGGTCGCCGTTCAGCAACAACTGGCCACCGCGACCCTCGACAACATCACCGGATTGGGCCACGAGCCGCTTCACAATGAGGCGCCCATCGATGTCGACCACAACGATCGTGGCGGGTCGTAGGTCGGTGACCTCCTGCCGGCTCAGGGGCTCGCAGTAGAACGACTCGCCGTCAGCCATCGTCGGCTCCATCGAACTGCCGGACATCTCGTAGCGAGACCACCCGAGGAATGGCGCCGTGACGTAGCCGTCGGTGTACCAATACCACCCGAAGCCGGCCGCCGCTGCAAAGGCGATGCCCAGCGCCACGAACTTCATGCGTCTGGTCACGATGTCTGCCCCTCTCAGGTCCACCAGAGCGTGTGGTGCATCGCGAGCCCGCTGGCGACGACGAAGCAGAGACACTCTGCCACTTGCTCAGCGGCGCCAAGGACATCGCCGCTGATGCCGCCGATCTTGCGACGGGCAAGCAGCCCGGTACCGGCGGCCGCCGCGATCGCCGCTCCAGCCAGTGGAACCACCCACCAGCCGACGACCACTGCGGTGAGCGCGATGCCAGCGGCCCCCCCAATGAGCGCCCGCGCCGGGGTGGTGCTGCGGCCATAGTCGGCGCCGAGCCCCGAGTGCGTTGCGAGCCGCATGGTGCCCGCGAGACCCACGGTGGCGGCGCGACCCATCGTGTGGGCGGCGACGGCCGCAGCGAACATCGGTGCTGGTCCTGGCATCGAGCCAAGCGTCAGCATCCGCACCACCACCGATGTGGCGATTGCGGTGACACCGTAGGTGCCGTGGCGGCTGTCCTTCAGGATCTCCAGTCGACGCTCGACAGTCCAGCCCCCGCCGAAGGCGTCGGCGATGTCGCCCAGGCCGTCCTCGTGAAACGCTCCGGTGATCAGCAGGCCCACGGCCACGGCGACGGCTCCGGCAACGAGTGGAGGGGTGAGGTGCCAGAGGCCAACAGCCACACCACCCACTGCGGCCCCGATGATCACCCCGGCAAGCGGAAACCAGGCAACGATGCGGCCCAGGTCGGGAGCACGCCGCAGCCGGATGGGAACCCGGGTGAGGAACTGGAGCGCGGCGAGAAGGCTCATGTGCCCGCCATTCTGGGGCTGGATCCGCTCAACTGACGCATGCTTGCGCCCGCAACTGGCGCGCGAATCGTGGTGGATTGCGCGAATTCTCAGCCCCGGAAGCGCTTCTGAAAAGGATCAGCCCCAGAAACGCCGGGGTCAGGTGGGGGAGGGGCCGAACCACTCGGCGAAGGTGGGGACGGCGGTGATGCCAACGCACGCCATGCGAACGAGGGGCACCGCGGCCATCGCGCCCGAGCCTTCACCGAGGCGCATTCCCAGATCGAGCAGGGGTGCCATGCCGAGGTGGTGCACGAGGCGTCGATGACCGGGCTCGGCGGAGCAGTGGCCGACCCGACAATGATCGAGAGCACCCGGCACCGCCTGCGCCAACGGAAGCGCGGCCGCCGTCACCACATAGCCGTCGAGCAGCACCGGAATGCGACGCCAGCGAGCGCGGGCAACTGCAGCGGCGATGGCGACGAGTTCGGCGCCCCCGACTTCTCGCAGCACTTCCAGCGGATCGTGGATGTGCGCCACCCGCGCCACCGCGTCAGCGACGGCTGCTTGCTTGCGCGCCAAACCGTCGTCGTCGACGCCGGTGCCACGGCCCACCCAGTCGGCAGAGTCGCCGCCCAGGAGCGAAGCCGTCACTGCGGCTGCCGCGGTGGTGTTGCTGATGCCCATCTCGCCGAGCACGAGCAGGTCAGCGTCGAGTTCGTCGACGGCCGCGACCCCAGCCTCTACACAGGCGGCGAACCGCTCGGGCGACAGTGCCGCTTCCACCCGGATGTCGCCGGTTGGCCGTCCCACGCCCACATCGACCGCCCGCACCGTGGCACCCACCACGTCGGCGAACGCCGTGACGGTGCTCCGCCGCGCCTCGTAGGCGGCGAGCATGGCTGCCGTCACCTCGATGGGGTATGCGCTCACTCCCGCCGCAGCCACGCCGTGGTCGGCGGCGAAGATGAGTGCCGCGGGACGCTC
>DMQJ01000208.1 GCA_003455715.1 Acidimicrobiaceae bacterium
GGCACATCGCTGCCGTGCTGGCAGCCCTGGCCATCGTGTCGGGCAGCGCTCGGCCTCCCGCTGCGCGATGTCCTCAGCGCTGCAGAAGTTGGCGCTCGCACCGCATCAGGCTCGGTGTCACCGCCAACTTGAGACCCAGGCCTCGAATGTTGGCGCTCGCACCGCACACGGTGCGGCGCGAACGCCAACTTTGGAGAGAGGGGGGTGGGGGTTAGGCGGCGAGAGCCGCGGCGACGATCTCTTCGAGCCGGTCGACTTCGACCTCGCCCGACACGCGCACCTTCACTTCGCCGTCGGCACCGATGATGACGAAGTACGGCCAGGCCGAGGCGCCGAATGCCTGAGCCACGGTGCCAGCAGCGCCATCGCCCTGCTTCTCGTCGACCAGCACCGGCCACGACCAGCCGCGGTTGGAGAACCACTCGTGCGGCGGGTAGTTCACCGAGCCGGGCGACACGGCGGTGGCGACACCGATGACATTGAGGCCCTCGTCGCCGCCGAGCGTCTTCCAATCGAGCAGGCGCGGCACCTCAGCGTTGCAGTGCGGACACCAGTGGGCGAGGAACACCACCATGGTGGGTCCGTTGGTGGAGGCATCGATGGTGATCTCATCGCCCTGGAAGTTCTTGCCCACGACAACCGGAGCGGTCATGCCCACGGCCTCGTCGAGAGGCGCCGACGAGTCGTAGGTGGGCAGCGAGTCGCCCGTGACGGTGACCGGCTGGCTGTCGGGAATGTTGCTGCTGCCACCGTCGTCGGTCTCGGTCGGTGTGGAGCCGGCGCCACCGCCACTCGCCGTGTCGTCGTCGCCACCGGCAACGACAACCACGAGCACCACGATGAGCACGGCTGCGAGGCCGAGCGACAGCCAGACCCAGAGCTTCGAGTTGCCGCCGCCGGCCTTTGCCGCTGCCTTGCGCCGGGCCTCAGCCCGCTTGCGGTTCGCCATGGTTGTCCTCCGTGTCGGATGTGGGTTGGGTGGAGTCGGATTCGTCGAGCGCTTCGGGCAAGAACAGCAGCGCAAGGATGGCGGCAAAGGCGATGAACGCCATGGTGGCCATCGTGACGCTGTACCAGTTGGCTGGCCCGAAGGTGACCTCGTCGCGGCTGCCGATGGAGACGTGATACGGCAGCGCGCACGGCACGGTGGCTGAGCACTCGGCCGACTCTTCGAACAGGCCGTGCTCGAGCAGGATGTGGTAGCTGCTGATGAGGATGCCGATGCCTGCGAGCGGCCCGGCGTACCACTTGATGCCCCGGTCGCGACGCAGCGCAGCGATGATGAGGATCACTGCTGCGGAGTACATGAAGATTCGTTGGTACCAACAGAACCGACACGGCAGCCACTTGTCGCCGAACTCGCTGAACCAGAAGCTGCCGAGCGAGGTGACCGTCGCCACGGCGGCGGCCGCCGGAAGTTGCACCTTGTGCACGGCACCCAGCACGGAGAATACGCCAGGGCGTGGCGCTGCGAACGAGAGGATCTTCACCACCGCGAGGGCAAGCACGCCAACGAACAGGGCGACTGCGACCCAGGCGAACAGGTCGTGCAGCTGGTACGGATCCATGGGGCGACATTCTGCCGCCTCAACGACCAAAAGTGCTGGCAGGATTGCAGATCGTGATCGCGCCCGTCGTCGCTCAGCCGCCCTCCGATGCCGTGCTGGTCGACGTGCGGTGGTACCTCGACGGCCGTGATGGTCGAGCCGCGTTCGAGGCCGGCCACCTTCCCGGCGCCGTGTGGGTCGACCTCGACCACCAGCTGGCTGCCCACGACCTGCCCGCCACCGAGGGTCGTCACCCACTCCCCACCCCTGAGGCGTTCGCCGCGGCGATGAGCCAACTGGGCATTGGCGACCAGTCGATCGTGGTCGCCTACGACGACACGGGTGGCCTCACCGCCGGTCGACTGGTGGTGATGCTGCGCATGCTCGGCCGCCAGGCGGCGCTCCTCGACGGTGGACTCGCCGCCTGGGTGGCCGCGGGCAACCCACTGCAGACCGGCCCGGCCCCTACACCTGCCCCTGCTGTGTTCACCGCCACCCCATGGCCAGAGCACCGTTTGGCCTCGGCCGACCATGCGCAGGCTCATGCCGCCGCGGGCGGCGCCGTGCTCGACGCCCGCGTGGCCGAGCGGTTCACCGGCGAGGTCGCACTCATCGACCCTCGCCCAGGTCACGTGCCCGGGGCCCGCAACGCGCCCTGGGGTGCGGTGCTCGACCAGCAGGGCCGAATGCGCACCCCGACCGAGCTGCGTGCCCACTTCGAGTCGCTCGGGGTCACCGACGCCAACTCGGCCGACGCCATCACCTACTGCGGTTCCGGGGTGAGTGCCTGCGCCAACCTCGTAGCGATGGAGCATGCTGGCCTCGCGCCCGCACGGTTGTACGTGGCCAGTTGGTCGGGCTGGTCGGCCGACCCCACCCGACCGGCCGAGTTGGGGCCTGCCGCGCAGGGGCCTGCATGAGCATCGACGCGCTGCGCGACCTGCGGCGCACCCGCCAGTTGCACCGGTTGGGCAGCCTCGACTGGTTCGACGTCGCCTACCGCGTGTACCTGTTCGGCATCTTCGGCGGTGGCCTCGTGCTGTGGGTGAGTAGTTCGGTGCGCGACGCCGAGGCCGACGCCGCCACCGTGGCCGACGTTGTGGCGCACGGCCCGGCGCTGCTGGGCCTAATCGCTACCGTGGCCGTCCTGGCAGGTCTGCGTGGCGGCGCCAACGGCGGCCCACTGGCGGTGGAGGCACCCGAT
>DMQJ01000255.1:0-5112 GCA_003455715.1 Acidimicrobiaceae bacterium
GCCAAGGCGGTGGCCTTCAAGGAGGCGTTGTCGCCGCAGTTTCGCAACTATCAGGAACAGGTCGTCGCCAATGCCCGCGTCATGGCCAAGGTCCTCGGCGAGGAGCGTGGCCTGCGCGTCGTTTCGGGACGTACCGAAAGCCACGTCTTCCTGCTCGACCTGCGCGCCAAGAACATCACCGGCAAGGATGCCGAGGCGGCCTTGGGGCGCGCCCACATCACGGTCAACAAGAACGGCATCCCGAACGACCCGCAGAAGCCTTTAGTCACTTCCGGCATCCGCATCGGCTCGCCGGCGATGACGACGCGCGGCTTTACCGAGATCGACGCGGAGGAGGTCGCGCACCTGATCGCCGACATTCTCGACGCGCCGAACGACGAAGCCGTTGCCGCCGAGGTGCGCGCCAAGGTTTCGGCGCTGTGCCGGAGATATCCCGTCTACGGCTGAGCACTGGTGAAATGCCCTTTCTGCGGTGCCGATGAAACGGCGGTCGCCGATACCCGGCTGAATGAGGAAGGCGATGTGGTCCGTCGCCGCCGACGGTGCACGGCCTGTGACAAGCGCTTCACGACCTACGAGCGGGCGGAGATCCAGTTGCCGCAGGTGGTCAAGAAGAACGGTCTGCGCACCGAGTTCAGCCGGGCGAAGCTGCTGGCCAGCCTCGAACTGGCGCTGCGCAAGCGGCCAGTGTCGATCGAATCGGTCGATGCCGCGGTGGCCGGCATCGAGGAGCGCCTGCTCGCCGCCGGCGAGCGCGAGGTGACCACGCAGCAGATCGGCGAACTGGTCATGCGCGAATTGAAGAAGCTCGACAAAGTGGCCTATATCCGCTTTGCCTCAGTCTATCGCAACTTCGAGGACGTCGATGCCTTCTCCCGCGCGATTCGCGAAGTTTCGCCAGCGCCCGAGCAAAAGTGAGCTTCTCCACCGTCGACCACGGCATGATGGCGCGTGCCCTGCGACTGGCCGAGCGCGGCATGTGGACGACCTCTCCCAATCCCCGGGTCGGCTGCGTGCTGGTCCGAGATGGCGAGATCGTCGGTGAGGGCTGGCACGAAAGGGCAGGCGCGCCGCATGCCGAAGCGAATGCCCTGCGCGCCGCCGGTGAACTGGCGGGCGGCGCCACTGCCTACGTGACGCTGGAGCCATGCAGCCATCACGGGCGCACCCCGCCCTGTGTCGATGCCATCATCGAGGCTGGCGTCGCCGAAGTGCACGTGGCGGTCGGTGATCCCGACGCGAAGGTGGCTGGTCGTGGGCTGGCAGCGCTGCGCGCCGCTGGCATCACCGTGCACACAGGCCTGTTGGCCGACGACGTCGCCGAGCAACTCACGCCCTACCTCCACCACCGCCGCACGGGCCGCCCCTATGTGGTGCTCAAGTTGGCGGCAACACTCGATGGCCGTACTGCCGCACCCGACGGCACCAGCCAATGGATCACGAGCGCTGCGGCGCGGGCCGATGTGCACCGGCTGCGCGCAGAGAGCACCGCCATCCTCGTCGGTGCCGGCACCGTTCGTGCCGACAACCCGTCGCTCACCGTCCGCGATGTCGACGGGCCAAGTCCACGGCGCGTGGTGCTCGGCAGGGCCGCCGAAGGCGCACGGGTGCACCCGTGCACCGAGTACTCGGGACCCCTCCCCCATCTTCTCGACCAACTCGGCGCCGAGGGCGTGCTGCAACTGATGGTGGAGGGCGGTGCCTCGGTGGCCGCCGACTTTCACCGCCAACGCCTTGTTGACCGCTACGTGGTGTACCTCGCCCCGGCCCTCATGGGCGGCGACGACGGACTGCCGCTGTTCCGCGGACCTGGCAGCCCGACCATGCGCGACCTGTGGCGGGGCCGTATCGTGAGCGTGCGCCAGATCGGCCCCGATCTGCGTATCGACCTCGTCCCATGATCCGCCCCATCGCCGCCGCCTCCGTTCCCACCCGCCACGGTTCGTTCACCTGCGCCGTGTTCGACGACGACGGCACAGAGCATTTGGCGCTGGTGCGTGGCGAACTCGAAGACCTGGTGGGCGGCGAACCCGTGCTGGTGCGTGTGCACTCGGAGTGCCTCACCGGAGATGTTTTCGGCTCGCGGCGCTGCGACTGCGGCGAGCAACTCGACCGGGCATTGGCACGCATCGCTGAGGCTGGCCGAGGCGTGCTCGTGTACCTGCGCGGGCACGAGGGTCGAGGTATCGGCATCGGCCACAAGATCGTGGCGTACCGGCTGCAGGATGACGGCCTCGACACCGTCGATGCCAACCTTGCCCAGGGTTTGCCAGCCGACGCCCGCACCTACGACCAGGCGGCGGCCATCCTCCGCCACCTCGGAGTGCTTCAGGTGCGACTGATGACCAACAACCCGCTCAAGTGCCAGGAACTCGCCGAGCACGGCATCGAAGTGGTCGAGCGCATCCCGTCGGTGACGGTGCCCACCCCCGAGAACGAGGCCTACCTGCGCACCAAGGCCGAGCGCATGGGCCACCTCATCGACCTGTTCGGCCGCTCCGCCTGACGGTGCACCACCCCCGCTGCACAGGGGCGACATACGAATTCACGGAGCGGAAACACGATCGGGACCCGCCCGCCCAGGGGCGTGCGTTAGGGTTCCACGTCGATGACCACCTCACTGGATGGTTCGCCGACTGCCCCTTCGGCGAACACGCCAACTTCACCACCTGCCCTTCGGTTCAACCATGTCAGCATGGTCTTCCCCGATGGAACTCACGCCGTCGACGACGTCTCGTTCGACGTGCGACCGGGCGAGTTCGTCTCCGTTGTCGGCCCGTCCGGCTGCGGCAAGAGCACCCTGCTGCGCATTGCGTCGGGCCTCGAACGACACACATCGGGTGAGTGCGAGGTAGATCGGTCGAGTCTGGGCTACATCTTCCAAGACGCCACCCTGCTGCCGTGGCGTACGGTGCGCCGCAACGTGGAACTCAACGCCGAACTGCAGGGCATGCCGAAGGAAGAGCGTGCCGCCAAGGTGGAGCAAGCCATCAAGTTGGTGAGCCTCACCGGGCACGAGAACAAGTACCCCAAGCAGCTTTCCGGTGGCATGAAGATGCGCTGTTCGGTGGCCCGCTCACTCGTGCTCAACCCGAAGGTGTTCCTGTTCGACGAGCCATTCGGCGCCCTCGACGAGATCACCCGCGAGAATCTCAACGACGAACTCATCCGCCTGTTCCAGAGCGAGCGGTTCGCCGGTGTGTTCATCACCCACTCCATTGCCGAGGCCGTGTTCCTCTCCACACGGGTCATCGTCATGTCGGCCCGTCCGGGGCGCATCGTCGCCGACTACCAGGTGCCGTTTGCGTTCCCTCGCGTGCACGACCTGCGCTACGACGCGGCCTTTGCCGAGCTCAGCGGCAAGATCTCCCATGACCTCAAGGGTTCGCACTCATGAGCGAGGCAACCGACGGCATCACCTCGGCGGTCGCCGCGGTGGAGGCCAACCAGCGGCGCCGTTCCGGCGAGGCGTGGTGGAAGGTCTTTCTTCCGCCAGTCGTGATGTTCGGCGCCGTGATCGGCGTGTGGTACTTCGTCTCCTACGTGATGATGGATGAGCGACGTCGTGGCATCGCCTTGCCGCCACCCCACGAGATCGTAGACAAGGCACTGCTCGTGTGGCACCCCAAGAAGGGCATCCGCCCAATTCTCGAAGCGATGCTCACCACCGGCCGAGTGGCACTCATCGGCCTGCTCATCGCCGTGGTCCTCGGCATGACGACGGCCATCGTGATGAACCTGTCGAAGAGCCTTGAGCGAGCCATCTTCCCGTATGCGGTCGTCATTCAGACGCTGCCCATCTTGGCACTCGTGCCCATCATCCAGTTGTGGTTCGGGTTCGCTCTCACCAGCCGCGTGTTGGTGTGCGTGCTCATCGCCATCTTCCCCATCATCACCAACACCCTGTTCGGCCTACAGTCGGCCGACCGGATGCATCACGACTTGTTCACGCTCAACCGCACCAGCCGATTCACGCGACTCTGGAAGATGGAGTTACCGGGCGCGATGCCGGCGATCTTCACCGGGCTTCGTATCGCCGCTGGCGGCTCGGTGATCGGTGCGATCGTCGGCGACTTCTTCTTCCGCAAGGGCGAGATCGGCATCGGCCGTCTCATCGACAACTACTCCAAAGACCTTCGAGTAGAAGAGGCATTCCTCGCTGCGGGCGTCTCGTCGTTGTTCGGCATCATCATTTTCGTCTTCTTCGGCTGGCTCTCGAATCGTGCCTTGCGCAACTGGCACGACTCGGCTCGCGGCCGCACCTGATCCACCACCACCACAACCAACACAGCAAGGGGAGGAACCACATGAAGCGCAGCCGCAAGGCCACCGCTCTCGCACTGTTGGCCGGCTTCTCGCTCGTGGCCGCAGCCTGCGGCGACGACGAGGAATCGGGCAGCGACACGACGGCACCCGCCGCCACAGACCCGGCCACCACAGACCCGGCCACCACAGACCCGGCAACCACCGAGCCGATGACCACCGACGGCGGCGAGGAGGCCATCTGCCCGACCAACCTGGTCATCCAGACCGACTGGTGGCCCGAGCTCGAGCACGGTGGCACCTATCAGCTCATCGGCCCCGACGGCACTGCCGACGCCGCCAACTTCATCTACTCGGGCCCGATCGCCGACGCCTACAAGGTGGGCGGCATCGAGACCGTGGAGATCCGCGCAGGTGGCGACGCCGTGGGCTTCACCCCCGTGGCCTCGCTGCTCGAGACCGACGACGACATCACGTTCGGCTACATCAACCTGTCCGACGTCTTCGCCGACGCCGCTCGCGTGCCGATGGTGGCCGTCGCCAAGACCCTCGACCAAGACCCGCAGATGCTCATGTGGGACCCGGCGCAGCTCGACATCAGCACCCCCGCCGACATCGGCGCTTCGGGTGCGGAGGTGCTGCACTTCGACGGGGTCGCCTATGTCGACTACCTCATCGCCAAGGGCGACATGAGCGCCGACCAGAGCAACCCGAGCTACGGCGGCGCCCCCGACACCTGGGTCGCCCAGGGCGGCAACTTCATTCAGCAGGGCTTCGCCACCAACGAGGTGTACAAGTACGAGAACGAGATCGCGTGGAAGGACGGGGCGCCCGCTCCCGTCGACTACT
>DMQJ01000255.1:5314-5607 GCA_003455715.1 Acidimicrobiaceae bacterium
GGGCGCCCGCTCCCGTCGACTACTTCACCGTGAAGGACATGGGCTTCGACAACTACGCCGCCGCCATGGTGGTGCGCGCCGACAAGATCGAAGCCCTTGACGCCTGCCTCCGCGTGCTCGTGCCGGCAATGGCGCAGGCCTGGGTCGACTACCTGGCCGACCCGACGCCCGTCACCGATGCCCTGATCTCCGTCAACGAGACCTACGACACCTACTGGCAGATCTCCGCCGACCTCAACACCCGCGGCATCGAGATCCTTGAGGAAGAGGGCTTCGGCTCGAACAGCCCCGAC
>DMQJ01000255.1:5966-6103 GCA_003455715.1 Acidimicrobiaceae bacterium
GATGTGAACGAGAACAAGGGTGTCGATTCGGTGGAAGCCGCCACCGACGCCTACACCAACGAGTACTGCGAAGGCGCCCCCGGTCGCTGACCTGTACTCAACAGCGTGAACAGCTGAACGGAGAGGGGCCGGTCCTT
>DMQJ01000219.1:0-4712 GCA_003455715.1 Acidimicrobiaceae bacterium
CCGTGCTCCCCGCCTTCCGTCGTGGCAACGTGGTGGGCGCCCTGCAGGTGGGCATGCGCCCCGGCAAGGGTGGCCTCGACACCCGCGGCACGCTGCAGGCCGCAGCCGATGGCAAGCTCGGTTGCCTCGTGCTGGTGGGTGCCGATCCGCTGGCCGACTTCCCCGACCACGATCTGGCCCGACGCGCGCTGGCAACGGTGCCGCGCATCATCGCCGTCGACACCTTCCTTTCCGCATCGGCTGCTGCTGCGCACGTGGTGCTGGCGGCCTCGGCCTATGCAGAGAAGGCCGGCACGCACACCAACCTCGAAGGCCGTGTCACCTCGCTGGCTGGCAAGGTGACGCCCGCAGGCGTCACCCGCGCCGACTGGACGATTGCCACCGAACTCGCTCTCGAGCTGGGCGGCGACCTTGGCTACGGCTCGGTTGCCGACATCACCGCCGACATCGCCGCCAAGGTCGATGGCTACGCCGAGGTCACGGCCGAGGCGGTCGCCGCCAACAGCGACGGCGTGCTTGCCGCGGTGCCCACCACCATCGACCCGATGAACAGCGTCGAGGTGTCGATCAGCGAACGCAACGCCTACGACTTCCGCCTCGTGGTGAGCCGAGTGCTCTACGACCAGGCTGCCGGCACGGCCAACTCGCCGTCGCTCGCCCACCTCACTCGGCCGTCGCACATCCACCTGCATCCGCTCGACCTCGACCGGGTGTCGGCTCAGCCGAACCCCACGGTGAAGGTGTCGAGCGCTCGCACCAGCGTGGTGTTCACCGCAGTCGCCGACGCGAGCGTGTTGCGGGGCACGGCGTGGGTGCCGTTCAACCAGCCGGGCCCGAACGTCGGTGAGCTCATCGACTGCTTCGCCGCCGTCAACGATGTGCGAATCGAGACCATCTGATGCTCGCTCTCGACGTCCTCCTCTTCGACCTCGACCTCACTGCGGTGGCCATCGTGCTGCTCAAGGTGTTGGTGGTGTTCGTCGTCGGCCTCGTCGGCACCATGCTGATGGTGTGGTTCGAGCGCAAGGTCATTGCGTTCATGCAGAACCGCGTGGGCCCCAACAAGGCCGGCCCCAAGGGCCTGCTGCAAACCCTCGCCGATGGCATCAAGCTGTTCTTCAAGGAAGACCTCATTCCCGAGAAGAGCAGCCGGTTCGTGTTCAAGTTGGCGCCCTACCTGGCGTTCGTGCCGGCCTTCACCGTGTGGGCCGTCATCCCGCTCGGCGGCAACTTCGCCGGTGGTCGAGATGGCACGGTGGAGTTGTTCGGCCGGCAGACCACGCTGCAGCTCGCCGACCCGCCCGTGGGTGTGCTGTTGCTCCTGGCGCTCAGCAGCATCGCCGTGTACGGCATCATGCTGGCCGGTTGGTCGAGCGGTTCGAAGTACCCGCTGCTCGGCTCCGTGCGTGCCTCGGCCCAGATGGTCAGTTACGAGGCGGCGCTGGGGCTCAGCCTGGCGGCGGTCATCCTCGTGTCGGGCACGTTGAGCACCAACGGCATCGTCACCGCTCAGAGCGGCCTCGCCAACTGGCACGTCGTGGCCACGGGTGTCGTGCCGTTCATCGTCTTCCTCATCGCCGCCACGGCTGAGCTCAACCGGCCCCCGTTCGACCTCGTGGAGGCCGAGCAGGAGCTCGTCGGTGGTTTCAACACCGAGTACTCCAGCATCCGCTTCGCCCTGTTCTTCCTCGCCGAGTTCATGAACACCATCACCATGAGCGGTGTCATCGTGACCCTCTTCTTCGGCGGCCCGCAGCCCATCAAGGTGTTCGGCAACGAAGACGTGCTGTCGTTCCTCGGGCCGCTCAGCGGCACCGTGTGGTTGCTGTTGAAGGTGCTCGTGTTCCTGTACGTGTACGTCTGGTTCCGGGCCACCCTGCCCCGCCTGCGGTACGACCAGTTGATGAACCTCGGCTGGAAGCTGATGATCCCGCTGGCGCTCGGGTGGTTCATGTTGCTCGCCGCGTTCCGCGTGTTCGATCGCGACGGGTGGAACTGGTTCAACAAGCTGGCCTATGTGGGTGTGCCGGGCTTCATCGTCATCGGTGGCGGCGCGTGGTTGCTGTCGAAGGCGAGCAAGGTGTCGGCCCGCAACCGCGAACGAGAGGGGGCGATGTTCTGATGGGGTACCTCGACGGATTCCTGGTCACGTTCAAGCAGCAGCGCAGCTGGGGCGGCAAGCTCGTCACCACCAACTACTCCGGTGGTCGGGTGGCCAAGAAGGGCAAGAACGTGGAGGGGCGCGACGAGAAGATCGCCAAGCCCGAACGTCTCCATGGTCGCCACGTGCTGAACCGCTACGACGACGGCATGGAGAAGTGCATCGGCTGCGAACTGTGCGCCGGTGTGTGCCCGGCGAAGTGCATCTATGTGCGCGGCGCCGACAACGACCCTGAGGACCCCACCTCGCCCGGTGAGCGCTTCGGGTTCGTCTACGAGATCAACTACCTGCGCTGCATCCACTGCGACATGTGCGTGGAGGCCTGCCCCACCGAGGCCATCACCGAGAGCAAGCTGTTCGAGTTCAGCTTCACCAGCCGTCGCGACGCCGTGTACACCAAGGCCGAACTGGTGGTGGGCGACGACGGCAAGCCCAAGCAGCTGCCGTGGGAAGACTGGCGCGCTGGCGAAGACCTGCACACCAGCGGCTGGATGCGGGCCACCTCGGCCAGCGGCGACGCCGACTTCGTGGGCGAAGTGGGCTGGAGCACCGAACTGGGCTACGGCACGCGTGCGCCTGAGGCCACCCAGGCCGAGGCCGATGCGCCAGCCGCCGCCAAGACCGTGAAGGCGGTGCAGCGCTGATGGAGTTCTTCGTCTTCGTCTGCGCGTCGGCGATGGTGCTGGTGGGTGCGCTCGGTGTGGTGCTGCGCAATCATCCGGTGCACGCCGCGCTCAGCCTGGTGCTCACCCTGTTCGGGGTGGCCGTGCACTTCGTGGCGCTGTCCGCCGACTTCCTGGCGGCGGTGCAAGTCATCGTGTACGCCGGCGCCATCGTGGTGCTGTTCCTGTTCGTCATCATGCTGCTCGGCGTCGACCGTGCCGAAGACCTCCGCATCGAACCGTTCAAAGTGCAGCGACCGGTGGCAGCCTCGGTGGGTGTGGCCCTCGTGTCGCTCATCGGCATCGCCATCCTGGCCAGCCGCGAGGCCCCCGTGCCCGCCGCGCAGAACAGCGAGGGCGTGCAGGCGGCGCTCGATGCAGGCGGGCACGACGCCAACATCCGCGCCTTGGCCCGCAACCTGTTCGACGACCACGTGCTGGCGTTCGAACTCACCTCGGTGCTGCTGGTGATCGCCGTCGTGGGCACCGTCATGCTCGCTCGCAAGCCGAGGAAGGGTGAGCTGGTATGACCGCCTCCATCGTCGACATCACCCCCAGCTACTACCTGCTGCTGGCCGCGCTGCTGTTCTCCATCGGCGTGGTGGGCGTCATGGTGCGCCGCAACCCGCTGGTGCTGTTCATGTGCATCGAGTTGATGCTCAACGCCGTCAACCTCACGTTCGTCGCCTTCGCCAAGCGGGCAGGCGATGTGGGCGGCGAAACCACCGTGTTCTTCGTGATGGTCGTGGCGGCCGCCGAAGTGGTGGTGGGGCTGGGCATCATCGTCGCCATCCTCCGTCGCCGGCCGAACGCCACCACCGACGATCTCGCCGAGTTGAAGGGTTGATGTGATGGTCGACGTCGCGTGGCTCATCCCTGCACTGCCGCTGGCCGGCTTCCTGTTCCTCCTGCTGTTCGGGCGCAAGCTCGGCGACCCGAAGGCCGGCTACTTCGCCACCGCGATGGTGGCGGCCAGCTTCCTGGTGACGGTGGGTGTGTTCTTCGACCTGGTGTCGCGCAGCCACGAGGAACGCCACGAAGTGGTGCGCCTGTTCTCGTGGGTGCCGATCGCCGGCAAGAGCATCGACATGGCGTTCTTGGTCGACCCGCTCAGCATCACCATGGCGCTGTTCGTCACCGGCATCGGGTCGCTCATCCATCTCTACGCCGTCGGCTACATGCACGGCGACCCGCGGTTCAGCAAGTTCTTCCTGTACCTCAACCTGTTCGCGTTCAGCATGCTCATGCTGGTGCTCGGCTCGAACCTGCTGGTCACCTTCCTCGGTTGGGAAGGTGTGGGTGCCTGCTCGTACTTCCTCATCAGCTTCTGGCACGAGAAGGACAGCGCCGCCACCGCGGGCAAGAAGGCGTTCGTCACCAACCGTGTGGGCGACTGGGGCTTCATGATGGCGATGTTCTTCGCCTTTTGGGCCATCAGCTCGATCGACTACCTCGAGCTCACCCACGCCGCTGAGGGTGGTGTCCTGTCGAAGACCACGGCCACGGCCATCGCCCTGTTCGCCTTCATCGGCGCCGCGGGCAAGAGTGCCCAGCTGCCGCTCTACCTGTGGCTACCCGATGCGATGGAGGGCCCCACCCCGGTGTCGGCACTCATCCACGCCGCCACCATGGTGACCGCGGGCGTGTTCCTCATGGTGCGCCTCAACGGTGTGCTCGCTGTCGCCGCCGACTACGCCGGCTGGATCATCGCCATCGTCGGCCTCGCCACTGCGCTGTTCGCCGCCACCGTCGCCGTTGCGCAGAACGACATCAAGAAGGTGTTGGCGTACTCCACCGTGAGTCAACTGGGCTACATGTTCCTAGCCGTCGGCTCGGGCGCCTACATCGCCGCCATCTTCCATATGGTCACCCACGCCTTCTTCAAGGCG